>JAEYYS010000161.1 GCA_023428335.1 Verrucomicrobiota bacterium
CACAACCAACAACTCCCAACCCCCAACCGACAACACCTATAATTTTCCGCCCGGCCGCCGGGCCCCACCCGGGGCGCCCGGCGGCCGGGCAGATGAACCAAACCAAACCAGAACAGCAAACCACCTAGCAGAAACCAGACCAACTATGGCTACCTCCATCACCCCGCTCGGTCGTCGCGTCCTTGTGAAGCGCTCCACCAGCGAAGAAAAGACCGCCGGCGGCATCTTCCTTCCCGACACCGCCAAGGAAAAGCCCCAGGAAGCCGAAGTCATCGCGCTCGGCACCGGCAAGGACGACGAAGGCAAGGACGTCAGCACCCTCTTCACGGTGAAGAAGGGCGACAAGGTCCTCATCTCCAAGTACGGCGGCACCGAAGTCAAGGTCGACGGTGAGGACCTCCTCATCATCAACGAGACCGACATCCTCGGCATCCTCGGCTGATCCGCTTCGCGCACTTCAAATCTCAAATCTCACCTCTCAAATCCAGATATGGCTAAACAACTCAACTTCGACGAATCCGCCCGCCAGGCCCTCCTGCGTGGCGTCACCAAACTCGCCAAGGCCGTCAAGGCCACGCTCGGCCCGGCCGGTCGCAACGTCATCCTCGAGAAGAAATTCGGCTCGCCGACGATCACCAAGGACGGCGTCACCGTCGCCAAGGAAATCGAGCTGCCGGATCCCTATGAAAACATGGGCGCCCAGCTGATCAAGGAAGTCTCCTCGAAGACCTCCGACATCGCCGGCGACGGCACCACCACCGCCACCGTGCTTGCCGAGGCCATCTACAGCGAAGGCCTGCGCAACGTCACCGCCGGTGCCAACCCGACCTCGCTGCAGCGCGGCATCCTGAAGGCCACCGAGGCCATCGTTGCCAAGCTCAAGGAGATCTCCACCCCGGTGAAGGACAGCAAGGAAGTGGCCCAGGTCGCGACCGTGTCCGCCAACTGGGACGCCAGCATCGGCAACATCATCGCCGAAGCCTTGGACAAGGTCGGCAAGGAAGGCACGATCACCGTCGAAGAAGCCAAGTCGATCGAAACGACCCTCGAAGTCGTCGAAGGCATGCAGTTCGACAAGGGCTACCTGTCGCCCTACTTCGTCACCAATCCGGAGACGATGGAGTGCAACCTTGAGAACGCCTACATCCTCATCAACGAGAAGAAGGTCAGCAACCTCAAGGACATGCTGCCCCTGCTTGAGAAGGTGGCCCGCTCCGGCAAGCCCCTGCTCATCATCGCGGAAGACGTCGAAGGTGAAGCCCTGGCCACCCTTGTGGTGAACAAGCTGCGCGGCACCCTCAACATCGTGGCCGTCAAGGCCCCGGGCTTCGGCGACCGCCGCAAGGCCATGCTCGAAGACATCGCCATCCTCACCGGCGGCCGCTGCATCACCGAAGACCTCGGCATCAAGCTTGAGAACATCGAGCTCGCCGACCTCGGCCAGGCCAAGCGCATCACCATCGGCAAGGAAACCACCGTCATCGTCGAGGGCGAAGGCACCTCCGACGCCATTGCCGGCCGCGTCCAGCAGATCAAGCGCCAGATCGAGGAAACCACCTCCGACTACGACCGCGAGAAGCTCCAGGAGCGCCTCGCCAAGCTGGCCGGCGGTGTCGCCGTCATCAACGTCGGTGCTGCCACCGAAACCGAGATGAAGGAGAAGAAGGCCCGCGTCGAAGACGCCCTGCACGCCACCCGTGCGGCCGTCGAGGAAGGCATCGTCCCTGGCGGCGGTGTGGCGCTGATCCGCGCCCAGGCCGCCATCGGCGACCTCGGCCTGGTCGGTGACGAGAAGACCGGTTCGGAAATCGTCGCTCGTGCGATCGAAGCCCCGCTCCGCCAGCTCGCCGCCAATGCCGGCGTCGAAGGCGCGCTGATCGTGGCCGAAGTCAAGAAGGGCAAGGGCAACAACGGCTACAACGTCGCCACCGGCAAGTATGAGGACCTCATCAAGGCTGGCGTCGTCGATCCCGCCAAGGTGACCCGCAGCGCTCTCCAGAACGCCGCGTCGATCTCCGGCCTGCTGCTGACGACCGAGTGCCTCATCGCCGACATCCCGAAAGAGGAGAAGGCGGACGCCGGTCACAGCCATGACCACGGCGGCATGATGTAATTCGATTGAATAAAAGAGGCCCTTCGGGACTCTCATCCACGGCGGTTCGCTCCATCCGGGGCGGACCGC
This sequence comes from Verrucomicrobiota bacterium, assembly GCA_023428335.1. Lineage (GTDB taxonomy): Bacteria > Verrucomicrobiota > Verrucomicrobiia > Verrucomicrobiales > Verrucomicrobiaceae > Prosthecobacter. The sequence continues at coordinate 2,183 of JAEYYS010000161.1, forward strand.
CATCCGTAAATCGTTTGTCGCCAAGGCGAAGTTCGCATCCGGGAGCTGCGGATTTTACCTGAACGACACACAACAAAACCCCATAAACGGGCCGGAGGGCAACCTCCGGCCCGTTTTTCATGCCGTCGGCGACTCCACACCCGCCAGCCGGCGCGCGTAGGCCAGGTCGTCGATCTCCTCCGGCCCCTTGTCGCGGCGCCAGGCCTTGATGCGCGGGAAGCGCAGGGCCAGGCCGCTGTCGTGACGCAGGCTCGGCTGGATCGAATCAAAGGCGATCTCCAGCACGGTGTCCGGTACCACCGTGCGCACCCGACCGCGCTGGTCGAGGGTGTTGGCGATGAAATGCGCGGTCAGCTCCTCGATCTCCGCGTCGGTCAGTCCGGAGTAGGCCTTGCCGATGACGCGCAGGGCGCCGGCCTCGTCGCGCACGGCAAAGGTGTAGTCGCTCAGCACCTGGCTGCGTTTGCCGTGGCCCTGCTCGGCCTTGACGACCACGACATCCAGCGTGGCGAAGGCCTTCTTCAGCTTCAGCCAGGCCTTGCCGCGCCGGCCCGGCCGGTAGGCCGAGCATGGATCCTTGGCGATGAGCCCCTCGTTGCCGCGCCGGCGGGCGGCGTGAAAGGCCGCCTCGATGGCCTCGGCGGAACCGGCCTGCATCACCTCGATGCGCCCCAGCGGTTCGGGCAGGTGCAGGGCTTCCAAGGCGGCGCGACGTTCCTGCAGCGGTCGGTCGAGCAGGCTGACACCGTTCTGCCAGAGCAGGTCGAAGGCGACGTAGCGCACGCGGATGTCGCTCGGCAGGAAAAGGTCGCCCTGGTCGCGCCGGCCCAGGCGCTTTTGCAGGTCGAAGAACGACAGCCGGCGGTCGGCGGCCTCGGCGATGAGTTCGCCATCAAGGATGACCGAGTCCTGCAGATCGGCGGCGGCGGCGAGCAGTTCCGGGAACTGGGTGCCGACCGGTTTCAGGTCGCGACTGAACAGCTCGGCCCGGCCGGGACCGGCGTGCAGCTGGGCGCGGATGCCGTCGAACTTGTCCTCCAGCCAGACGCGCGGGCCTGCCACGTCGGGGGGCTGCCCGGTGGGGGGATCCTCCCCAGCCAGGCGCAGCCAGATCGCCTCGGCGCTTTCCTCCGGGCTGGCGAGCATGACCTTGACGGGCACGAACAGCCGCGGGGCCGCCTCCTGCAGCCGGCCGGCGCGGGCCAGCACGGCGGCCTGGCCGAGGTCGCCGGTGAGCATGGCGGCTTCGCGCACGGCCTCTGCCTCCTGGTCGAAGGCGGTCGCCAAGGCCTCCTCGACGAGGCCCTCCTTCGAGCCCATGCGCAGTTCGCCGGTGAGCAGGCGCACCAGCCAGGAGCCGCTGACGGCATCGAGCCCGGCCAGGGTGTCGCGCAGCAGCGTGGTCTTCGCCGCCGGCCCGCGCGCGGCCCGCAGGGCGCGCAGAAAGGCGTCGGTACCGGCCAGGGTCAGCGCCGGACCAGCGATCGCCACCGGGGCGCGCTGGCTGAGCAGGAGAAAGGCGGTGCGACCGGCATCGGCCTGCGAGCGCGAAACGACGCGGAACTCGGCCTCGCCAAGCCCACTCAGGGCCTGCAGGGCGCGGCGCAGCACGGCCCAGCCGGCGTTCAGCGGGGCCTCGCCTGCGGCAGGATCGAAATGCAGGCCGGCGAAGTAGCGCACCGTCAGCGGCAGGTCGGTGTCGGACAAGCCGCGCAGGTAATCAGCGAGCAGGGCGGTTTTTTTCCGTCGCGAAGCCTCGGCGGCGGTGGCGGCGGCGACCGCGCTCCAGGCGGCGAACCCCACCGCGGTCTGGCCGGGTGGCGCCGGGTCCGGTGCCGTGGCGCTTGGCAGGGCGGCGGGAGTCAGGCGGAACAGCTCCAGTTGGTCGGCCTGCTCCAGCGACCAGGCCTGCCAGCCGCGCGCGCGCAGGTCGGCGGCGAACTCGCGGGCCGGGCCGTGGACCAGCCACACCTGGCGCGGCTGCACGGCCTCGACGGCGGCGAGCAGTTCATCGTAATCGGCGTGATCGCTGAGCGGGAAGGCCTCGTCGACCTGGTAGCGGTAGCGCGCGCCCGGCTGCAGGGCCCAGCCGCTGAGCAGGGCGGTGCGACAGGTCTTCAGCCGTCGCAGGGCCAGGCTGCGCTGGGTGCCGGGCGGGAAGATCAGGACGTGACCGGCAGCGCGGGCGGGGTCAAAAAGCTCAAAGTTCGGCAGCGGACCGAGCTGGGGCGCCAGCGCCTGGGTCATTTCGAAGACCGCCTTGTGCAGCATGACCGGGTGACCGGCACCGGCGAGCAGACGCAGGATTTCCTGGGCCTTGCCGAGGGCATAACCGAGCAGGACCGGGATGGCACCGTCCTCCAGGGTTTCACGCACCCACTGCAGCACAGCCGCGATGGTTTGCTCGCGCGGCGGAAAGCGGAACTGTGGCAGACCGAAGGTGCATTCCATGACCAGAGTGTCGGCCGGCGCCAGTTCGCAGGGTTCGGCGCTGAGGCCGTGGCGCAGTTTGAAGTCGCCCGTGTACAGCAGGCTGGCGCCGTCGCTGCCGCGGGTCAGGTGCAGCAGGGCCGAGCCCGGGATGTGACCAGCCGGCAGCAGGCGCAGTTGCCAGTTCTCCCAGGATCGCGTTTCCCGGAACGGCAGCGCCTGAAATTCCCCCTGCGCGCCGAAGCGCGTCCGCACCAGCTCGCGGGTGACCTCCGAGCTGAGGCTCAGCTGGTGACGGGCGAAGTGGTCGGCATGGGCGTGCGAAACGAAGGCGCGCTCGACGCCGAAGCGCGGGTCCAGCCACAGGTCGGCCTCCGGCAGGTGGATGCCGCGGCGGTGGCGAACTTCGATCAGCGGGGACATGGCGGCGTCCGCAGGTTACGTCCGCACCGGCCGCCTTGTCATCCCGACTGCGCCGCCGGCCCCTCCAGGCGGCCGCTATTTTCAAAAGGCTGTCAGAGTGCCGCGAGGATGGCGGCGCCGATTTCAGCCGTGTTGACCAAGCGGGTGCCAGGCGCGCCCGTGAAGATGTCGCCGGTGCGCAGGCCGTCTTCGATGACCTGTTTCACGGCGTTCTCAATGGCGAGGGCCTCCTGTTCCAGGCCGAGCGAGAAGCGCAGCAGCAGGGCGGCGGAAAGGATTTGGGCGATCGGGTTGGCGATGCCCTTGCCGGCGATGTCCGGCGCGGTGCCGCCGCTGGGTTCGAACAGGCCGAAGTAGAGGCCGTCGCCCTTGGGCTTGCCGAGGCTGGCGCTGGCGAGCATGCCGAGGCTGCCGGCGATCATCGCCATTTCATCGCTGAGGATGTCGCCAAAGAGGTTCTCGGTGACGAGCACGTCGAAGCTGCGCGGTGCCTTGATGAGCTGCATGGCGGCGTTGTCGACGTAAAGATGCGCCAGGGTAACATCGGGATATTCCTTGGCGACCTCAAGCATCGTTTCGCGCCAGAGCACGGAGTTGGTCAGCACGTTGGCCTTGTCGACGCTGGTGACGTGCTTGCGGCGCAGTTGCGCAGCCTTGAAGGCGACGTGGGCGATGCGGACGATCTCACTCTTCTTGTACACCATCGTGTCGATGACCTCGATGTCGCCATCGGGCAGGGTCGTGCGGCTCTTCGGCTGGCCGAAGTACAGGCCGCCGGTGAGTTCGCGCACGCAGAGCACGTCGAAACCGCCCTCGACGAGGTCGGGACGCACCGGGCTGGAGGCGGTGAGCGCCGGGTAGCAGATGCCGGGGCGCAGGTTGGCGAACAGGCCGAAGTGCTTGCGCAGCGGCAGCAGGGCGCCGCGTTCGGGCTGCTCATTGGGCGGCAGGTGCTCCCACTTCGGGCCGCCGACCGAGCCGAACAGGATGGCGTCGCTGGCCTCGCAGGCGGCAATGGTTTCCGCGGGCAGGGCCTTGCCGGTGGCATCGATGGCGGCGCCGCCGACAAGCTGGTGATTGTAGGTGAAGGCGAGGCCGGACTTGGCGGCGACGGCGTCGAGGACGGCGAGGGCCTGGGCCATGACTTCGGGGCCGATGCCATCACCGGGGAGGACTGCGAGCTGGAAGGAGCGACTCATAAAACGGGGCAAAATCCATGGACGCGGAAGCCGGCCGGGGCAAGCGCGGAGACGGCGGTTGAGCGTTTCTGGGGTTGCGTGGGTCCAAAACCTTGAGGCCACGCGTGGGCAATCGCCGCCGACCGCCCTTGAATTTAGCATTGCCTTCTTTCGTCAGTGTCAATACCC
>JAEYYS010000179.1 GCA_023428335.1 Verrucomicrobiota bacterium
ACCGCAAGCGGCGCTTTGCCATGCTATTTGGCCGGCAAAAAACCGCGGCGGGCGGCTGCGCCGCGGGAGATGGGAGATCGGAGATGGGACCGCAGCCTTGCCGCGGGGAGAGACCGTCGACCGCTCCTTCTGGAGACGCGGGCAGTGACCGCGTGGCTCCCGCGAGTCAGTGCCCCATGCTCCAGCAGACCCTCGCAGGCCTGCCCACCCATAGAGCCTTGTGAACTTGAAACCTGGAACTTGGAACACCAAGCCTGCCTCATTTCAGCGTTCCTCAATCCAGCCGGGAGCCGGGTAGCTGCCGAGTACTTTGACGCCGGCGCCGAGGTCGGTCAGGGCGGCCAGCACCTCGCGCAGGCCGGGTTCCTCGTGGTGACCGCTGATCTCCAGGAAAAAGCTGGCGTGGCCCGCCGCGCCCGGTCGGTTCTCGATCTGGCGGACGTTGACATTGCGCTGGGCGAAGACCTGCAGCACCTCGAGCAGGGCGCCGACCCGGTCCGGGGCCTGCACCAGCAGCATGGTGTTGTCGTGGCCAGTCGGTGCGCCGCTGCGGCGGCCGAGGATGATGAAGCGGGCGCGCGAGGCGTGTTCGCCGGGCGAGGTGGCGAGCACGCGCAGCCCGTGCAACTCGGCGCCGAGCGGTGTGCCGAGCGCGGCGGCACCGGGTTCGGTCTCGGCATGGGCGGCGGCCAGACTGGCGGAGGCGGATTCGGCGAGACGGGCGTTGGGGAAGCAGCGCGCCAGCCAGGGACGGCACTGGGCGAGCACCTGCGGGTGGCCGTGAATGACGGTCACCTGCGAGGCCTCGGCCTTGGCCATGACGACGGTTTCCACCTTCCACAAGATCTCCGCGTAGATCTGCAGGGGCGAATCGACCAGGCGGTCGAGCGTGTGATGCACGGCACCCTCGGTGGAATGCTCGATCGGCAGCACGCCGTAGTCGGCCTCCTGAGCAGCGACGCGGGCGAAGACACCCTCGGTGCTGGCTTCAGCGACGTAGGCGACGCTGTTGCCAAACTTGTTGATGGCGACCTGATGGGTCCAGGAACCGGCCGGGCCGAGGTAGGCAATCTTGAGGCTGTTTTCCAGGGCCAGCGCCGCGCTCATGATCTCGCGGAAGATGGCGCGGATGGCCTTCTCGGTGAGCTTGCCGTTCTGCGCGGCGTTCAGTTCGCAGAGCTTGCGCAGCAGCTTCTCCTCGCGGCCGGGCACGTAGATGTCGAGTCCGTCCTTCTTCTTGATCTCGCCGATGGCATGCACCAACTCGGCGCGCTCGTTGAGCAGCCGGATCAGCTGCTGGTCGATCGCGTCAATCTTCTGGCGTGCGTCCTCAAGGTTCATGCGACACGCGGGTGGCGGGCTCAGTCGCCGGCGGCGGCTTCCTCCGCAGCGGGTTGATCGGCCTCGGCAGTTTCGCTGACCGGTGCCAGCGACAGCTGGGTTTCCTCCGGCGCGGCGGCCGCGGGCTGCTCGTCCTCGGGCGTCGGCAGCTTGATGCGGCGCAGCTCGGCGGCGTTCGGCAGCTCGTCGAGCGTGCGCACGCCGAAGTGATCGAGGAAGGCGTCGGTCGTGCCGTAGAGCAGCGGGCGGCCGGGCAGGTCGGCACGGCCGAGGATTTTCACCAGGCCGCGATCGACAAGCTGTTGGACCATGGCGTCGACGCTGACGCCGCGCACGGCCTCGATGCCGGCCTTGGTGATCGGCTGGCGGTAGGCGACAATGGCGAGGGTTTCCAGGGCCGGCTGGCTCAGGCGCTGGACCTTCTTGCCCGGGTACAGCGCGCGGCACCACTCGGCGTAGTCCATCTTCGCGCACAGGCGCCAGCCATGGCTGCGTTCGACGATCGTGAAGGCGCGGCCGTCCTTGTCGTAATGGGCGGCGAGCTGGTCGAGCGCGGTGCGGATGCCGACCTCATCGACCATCAGCAGGGGCCCCAGCCAGTCCGGTGCCGCCTCGTCGCCGGCGGCCTGGACGATGTCCTTGGCGGTCTCCTTCACCGCCGCAGCGATCCGCTCCAGGGGCAGGGGCTCCTGGGTGGCGAAGAGCAGGCTTTCGACGATGGCGGTGAGTTCCATGATGGGCGAAGTACCCAAGCGAGGCTGGGAGGCGAGTCAAGGCCGGGGGTGGATGGGCTGCAGGTGTCCGCGCCCGGTCAGAGCCTTTATCGCCGCAGGCGGGCTTGCCGTCCTAGCGGCTCAAAGCAGAAGCTGCAGTCATGCCGGGCAGTGTCGCTGCGGGCGAGCAGGTCGCGCTGGAAATCGCGCAGGGACTGCAGCCGCGGCGTCACCGGCCAGTCGAGCCAGTGGCGGGCGGCCTTGAAGTCGCCGAGCTGGCGGCAGACCTCGACCTTGAGCAACGTGCCACCATCCGCGGTTTCCGGCAGCAGTGGCAGCAACTCGCGCAGGTTGTCGATCCAGGCCCGCGCGGGGCGCCCGGTTTCACGCCCAGCAGCCCAGCCCCACCAGAGCCGCAGGCGCAGGGTCAGGGCGCGGCTGCGGCGGTCGGCGAGGCCTTCGGCGAGGCCTTCGGCGAGGCCTTCGGCGAGCGCGCGCTGCAGATCGGCCAGTTCAGGCGCACGTGCTTCGGAGGCACGTCGCCAGAGCTCGCCCACGTCCACGGGTGCGGTCGTGCCGAAGAGGGCATCGATCCGCCGCGCCAGCCAGCTGCGCCGGACGGGGATGGAACCGCGGTGGAGCTCGCGGGCGTCGCGCAGCCAGAGCAGACGGCCGCTGCGTGAATCACACACCAGGCGGTGCGGTGCGCGCACCAAGTAGGCGTCGGGACTGCCGTCGGTGCAGCGCGGCCCGGTGCGGGCACCAGGAAAGTGGCGCAGCGCCGCCTCCAGAGTCGGGCTGACGCGGATGTGACTGCCGTCGGGCAGTTCGTAGAGCAAATGCATCGGCATGCAGGGCCTTCAGGTCTCCGGCTTGTCCTGCTCCTGCTGGGCGATTTCGTTCAGCGACAGGGTGTCATCGACGCAGGCCTGGGCATCCATCGTGCCGCTGCTCTTCATGCGCATGGCGCGGACCTTGCGCCCCATGGCGGAGCCCGTGGACTTCACACCGCCGAGGCTGAAGCAGACCTTGCCGCTGAGGTGTGTGTCCATTTGCATGGCAGCCGCCGTGGCGATGGCATCCTGGTTGGCGGCGAGGAAGAGAAACTCCCAGCCGCGGGCTTCGCGGTGCTGGCGAATGAGGTCGCCGATCTGCCTGTGGGTGAATTCGCACGAGGCGTTTTCCAGGCCGTCGGTGAAGATGGCCAAGATCACCTTGCCGGGCTGTTCGGCCTCGCCCAAGGCGGCCAGCCGCCGGTCGAAGTCGCGAATCGTGCGGCCGATGGCGTCGAGCAGGGCGGTGGTGCCGCGCGGCTGATAGGTGGCGGCGGTCAGTGGCAACACCTCCTGCAGCGGCCGGGCGTCGGCATGGATTTCATAGGCGTCGTCGAATTGCACCAGCGTCAAGCGGGCGTCGCCGGGCACCTCCAGCTGGACCCGGAGAAAGTCGTTGAAGGCGGCAACAGCGGCTTCCCGCATGGGTTCCATGGAGCCGGAGCGGTCGAGCAGATAGGCGATTTCGGTGAGGTGAGCATTCATGCGACGCCATCCTGACATGGGGGGTGGGACATTTGTGGGTGGAGGGGGGCGGATTTCTGGATTATTTTTAAGAGTATGTCCAAACGAACAGCAGTCAGGTCCCTGGGTCACGTGGCGCGTGCCGGGGTGAGTCGGCCGGCGATGTGGCGGGTCTTCGAGATCCACCGCCTGGTGCGCTCGGGCCGTTTCCCGAACTGCTCGACCCTGGCGCAGGAGATCGAGGTGACGGCGAAGACGATCCAGCGCGACATCAGCTTCATGCGCGATCAGCTGGGCCTGCCTCTGGAGTACGATGCGATCCGCCACGGCTACCACTACACCCAGGAGGTGAGCGAATTCCCGCTGCTGCAGCTGTCGCGCAACGACCTGGTCGCTCTGTTCCTGGCCCGGCACGCGCTCGACCCGCTGCGCGGCACGCGACTGGAGCGCATGCTGCGCGAGAGTTTCAGCAAGATCGCCGGGGCCTGTCCGGGCGAGGTGTCGATTGCCTGGCACGAGCTCGATGAGGCGTTTTCGGTGAAGGCCGCCGGCGTGCTGCCCGCCGATGCGCTGCTGTTTGGCGACCTGCTCGATGCCGTGCGCGCGCGCCGCGAGGTGCGGTTCGACTACCACAAGCTGACGGCCTCGCGACCCGAGCGCCGCACCGTGCAGCCGCATCACCTGGGGCAGATTGAAAACGGTTGGTATCTGGTCGCCCACGATCCGGCGCGGCGGGCGATGCGCACCTTTGCCCTGCAGCGCATCGCCAATCTGGAGCTGACCAAGACCCGCTTCGAGCGCGACCCCGACTTCAACGCGCGCACTTACCTGGGCGGCGGTTTTGGCGTGTGGAGTTATCCGGGGCAGCCGCAGGGCCGCTACCGGGTGGTGCTGCGGTTTGCCGATTATGCCGCACGCGTGGTGGCCGAACGCTTTTGGCATCCCAGCCAGATCATCCAGTCGCTCAAACCTGATGGCAGTCGCATCGAGTTCCGTGCCGAACTCGCCGGCCTGGAAGAGATCACCCGCTGGGTGCTGAGCTGGGGCAGCAAGGTCACCGTGCTCGGACCTCCGGAACTGCAGGAACGCGTGCGCCGCGAGGTCGAGGCGATGCGCGCGGGCCTGGGCTGAGGGCAGGCTTCGCGTGGCAGGTTTCAAGTTTCAAGTTTCAGAGCGGCTGCCGGCAGGCTAGGGTGCTCTTATGCCGCGCCTGCTTCTCGCCACCACGAATACCCACAAGACCGCCGAAGTCGCCGCCATGCTTGGCGAGGCCTGGCAGGTTGAGGATCTGCGCGCCCATCCGGGACTGACGCCGGCCGAGGAGACCGGCCTGACTTTTGAGGAAAACGCGGTGCTCAAGGCGCTCGGTGCCGCCCTGCCCGGCCTGCTGGTGCTCGCCGATGACTCGGGTCTCGAGGTCGATGCCCTCGGCGGGGCGCCCGGCGTGTGGTCGGCCCGTTATGCCGGCCTCGGTGCCAACGACGCCGCCAACCGCGCCCGCCTGAAGGAGGAACTGCGCCTGATTGCCGAGGCGCCGGGGCAGGCTTTTTCGGCGCGCTTCCGCTGCTGCCTGGCCCTCGTGCGCGACGGCCAGGTCCTGCACGTTAGCCATGGCGCGGTCGAGGGCTGCATCCTGCCGGAGGAACAGGGCGAGGGCGGCTTCGGCTACGATGCCCTGTTCGTGCCCGAGGGCTACGCGGACAGCTTCGGCGTGCTGCCGCCGGAGGTGAAAAACCAGCTCAGCCACCGCGCCCGCGCACTGGAGGAGATGCGCGCGTGGCTGCAGGCGCACGCGCCGGCCTGACTCACGGCACTTCCCAGCCGACCGGCTGCGTCCAGGCCTGCTGCTTCTCACCGGGCGTGATCGGGTTGGTCATGACCTCGTCCGAGCGAATGACGGCGCGCACGTAAAGTTCGTCGCCGGTCAGTGTGTAGGCGGGCTCCAGGCTGGTGCTGGTGGCCAGGACCTCGCCGACCTGCTCGCTGTGCTGGAAGCGCACGGGATGGTTGTCGCCCTCAGGCGTTGGCACCTCTTTCACGGCGCGGTCGTAACCCTTGCGCGTGCCGCGGAACTCGGTGACGTACTTCACGCCGGGCCGACCCTGAATCTTCAGGCTCAGGCGGCGGCTTGTTTTGTCGAAGCCGACCTCGTCGAGCAGCACCCCCGTGCTGGCATAAAAATCGCCGCGCTGCAGCGCCCGCACGAGCTCATCGGCATCGAGCTTGGTGGCGCGCACCATGACCCAGCCGCGGCCGGGCGTGTTGGCGCCGCCATGGTAGTGATGCGAGTCGTCGGTGGCCATGCCGAAGAGCGGCGGTTGCTTCAGCTCGGCGAGGCGGATCGTGTTGGCGATGTCCCAGACGCGGCCGAGATGGGTGTCGGCGCGGCCTTCTTCGCCCTCGTTGTAGCAGGACGGGTGGCCGTTGTAGACCTCGAAGTAGCGATCCTCGATTACGTGGGCGAGGTCCTCGGCGGTGAGTGCCCAGCGGAAGTTCGGGTGGTTGATGTGGGCGATCATCGGCCGGCCGCTGCGCACGGATTCGGCGGCGATGGCCTGCAGGTTGCGGCGCATCGTCTCGCGGATCGACACGACGTCCTTGAGCGGCTCGATGACCTGCCCCGGATTGATCGCGTTGATGTGAATCGGCGCCTTGGCGAAGGAGGCGGTCACCTCCTCGGCCTGGACGAGCAGGAACTTGCCGGGCTCCTCCAGCTTGCTGCGGAAATCCGCCAGCGTCTTCAGCCGCACCTCGACCTTGCCATCGGCATTCGCGCGCGTTTCCAGCCAGGCGTCGCCATAGCGGTCGCGGCATTTGTCGAGCACCTTGCGGCCGAGCGTGATGCGGCGCTTCTCGATCATTTCCTCGGTCACCCATTTCTCGCCCGCCTGCAGGGTGTTGTGATCGGAAAGCGCCAGGAAGTCGTAGCCCTGGTCCTTGTACCAGGCCGCGATCATCTCGGGGAAATCATTGCCATCGCTCCACAGCGAGTGCGCATGGGTGTTGCCTTTGAACCAGCGCAGGTCTTCGGCATGCAGGGAAACGGCGGCTAGCAGGGGCAGGAGCAATCTCATGAGTTTCTCTTGAACGTACCGGCAAGCAGCGAACCATCACGCACCTCCATGATTGACCCGCTCGACGCCGCCCTCGCCCACACCCGCGCGCACCTGCTCGCGCTGCGCACCACAGCGGATCATTGGGAAGGGGAGCTGTCGAGCAGCGCCCTGTCCACCGCCACGGCCATCGTCGCCCTGCACACGGTCGATCCCGACCGCCATGCCGCCGTCATCGCCGCCGGCGCGGCCTGGCTGGTGCAGCATCAGAACGCCGATGGCGGCTGGGGCGACACCCCCATCAGCAAGAGCAATCTGTCGACGACCCTGCTGGCTTGGAGCGCCCTGCATCGGGTGGCGCCGGCGCAAACCGCCGCCCGCACGCTTGCGGAAGCTTGGATTCGCGAACGCACGGGCTCATTGGCCCCCGCCGATCTGGCGCGCGCGGTGGTGGCCCGCTACGGCAAGGACAAGACTTTTTCGGTGCCCATCCTCATGCTCTGCGCCATCGGCGGCACGCTCGGCGAACATCCCTGGCGACAGGTCCTGCCTCTGCCGTTTGAACTCGCCGCCCTGCCGCGCGCCTGGTTTGGCGCCGTCGGTCTGCCAGTGGTCAGCTACGCACTGCCCGCCCTCATCGCCATCGGCCACGCCCGGTTTCACCACGCGCCGCCTGCTGCCTGGAACCCGCTGCGCTGGCTGCGCGGCGCCCTCTGGTCGCGCATCTCGCCGATGCTGCTGAGCCTGCAGCCATCGAGTGGCGGCTACCTCGAAGCCACCCCGCTGACCAGCTTCGTCACCATGGCCCTCGCCACAGCGGGCGAAAAGCATCATCCCTGCGTGGCGCCGGCGGTGGCGTTCCTGCGGCGGTCGATGCGACCCGACGGCAGTTGGCCGATCGACACCAACCTCGCCACCTGGGGCACCACCCTGGCGGTCAAGGCGCTGGGCGAGATCGAGCCGGCCACCGCCGAATGGTTGCTCGGCCAGCAGTACCGTGAGGTGCATCCCTTCACCGGCGCCGCCCCTGGCGGCTGGGCCTGGACCGACCTGCCCGGTGGCGTGCCCGATGCCGATGACACCCCGGGCGTGCTCATCGCACTGACGAAAGGACAAACCCTCCACCATCCGCATTCCCCCGTCCGTCATCCGGGCGGAGCCATCGCCGCAGGCATCACCTGGCTGCTCGACCTGCAGAATCGCGATGGCGGCATGCCGACCTTCTGTCGCGGCTGGGGCACCCTGCCGTTTGATCGCAGCACGCCCGAGCTCACCGCCCACGCCCTGCTCGCCTGGCACCTCTGGCATGCCGACCTTGATCCCGAGCTGCGTGCGCGGGTCCGCGATGGCACCGAACGGGCGTTCGCCTACCTGCGCCGCGTCCGCGGTGGCGACGGCTCCTGGATCCCGCTCTGGTTTGGCAATGAGCACGCGCGCGACGAGGAGAACCCGGTCTATGGCACTGCCCAGGTCATCGCCTTCCTCAGCCTGCAGCCGGAACTCGCCGACGAGGCGGCCGCCCTCATCCGCAGCGGCGTGGCCTACCTGTGTGGCGCGCAAAAGCCCGATGGCGGCTGGGGCGGCGACGCCGGCGCACCGGCCAGCATTGAGGAAACCGCGGTTGCCACCCACGCCCTCGCCCTGCAGGCCGATCCCCAGGCACGGGCTGCCGCGCGCCGCGGGGCCGACTGGCTCATCGCCGCCACCCAGGGCGGCACGGCCTTTCCCGCCAGCCCCATCGGCCTCTACTTCGCCCGGCTCTGGTACCACGAGAAGCTGTACCCCGTCGTCTTCACCCTGCAGGCCCTGCGCGCCGTTCGGGCCCTCGACTGAGCGGCGCGGTTTTCCGTGGCCCAGCCCACCCTCACCGACCTTTCGGCCTCGGCACGCGGCAGTGAGCTGACGAGATCAGTCTTGCAGAAGATTGATTTTCAACGAGTCATGGATTTACAGCTAAAAAATGCCTGGCATTCAGTGCTCACCGCCAACCCCACGCGCATGGCTGGGCCGAGTTCCCGGCGCGCGGCAGATCGAACGGAGATTTTGATGCTTAACACGTTGGTTTTCAGTTTTTCATAAAGGTCAAAACTAAAACATGCCTGGCATTTAGTGTGCTCCAAGTCTGCGTGTGAGACCCCTGTCTTCAGACAGAGGGGCAGGCTGCTGATCTCTATAAAAACGCCTGGCATTTAGTGTGCTCAAAGTCTCCGTGTGAGAGCCCTGTCTTCAGGCAGAGGGGCAGGCTGCCGGAAAGCTGTGCGGGCGGCTGCCCATTCGATGCCTCCGCGAGGCGGGGCTTGCGCCGTGGGGGGCGTTTCGGTAGAACAGGCAGGCCATGAACACCCGTCGCTCCTTCCTGACCCAGCTCGCCAGTGCCGCTGCCGCCACGCCCCTGCTTGCCCGCGATTGGAGCGGTCGGGTGCCCGAGCGCTACCCGGATCCCGACGTGATCGCTCTGGAGCCGGAGTTCGCCAAATACATTCAGGGCAACGCGCCGATCCGCCGCCTGCACACCGGCATGCTCTGGGCCGAGGGCCCGGCCTGGAATGGCAGCGGCAATTACCTCGTCTGGAGCGACATCCCCAACAACGCCCAACTGCGCTATCTGCCCGAGGACGGCCATGTCTCGGTCATGCGCAACAACTCCGGCAACAGCAACGGCAACACCTTCGACGGGCACGGCCGGCAGATCAGCTTCGAGCACGCCAACCGCCGCGTCGTTCGCTATGAACTCGACGGCAAGATCACCGTGCTCGCCGACAGCTTCGACGGCAAACCGCTCAACGCCCCCAACGACGGCGTTGTGCACCCCGATGGCAGCCTGTGGTTCACCGATCCCGGCTACGGCAGCATGATGGATTACGAGGGCAACAAGGGCGAGCTGCACCTGAAAGAAGCCGTCTATCGCGTCGATCCCTCCGGCAAGATCGAGAAGGTCACCGATGAACCCGTCAAACCCAACGGCCTGTGCTTCTCGCCCGACTACAAGAAGCTCTACGTGGTCGACACCGGCGCACCAAAAAACATCCTCGTTTTTGATGTGGTGGATGGCGTGAAGCTGGGCAAGAGCCGGGTGTTTGCGGTGAACAAGGGCGTGCTGGCGGACAAGGCCGGCAAGGGCGGTTCCGACGGCGTCCGCTGCGATGTTGACGGCAACGTCTGGGCCAGCGCCGCCTGGGTTGGCGACGGTTTCGACGGTGTGCATGTCTTCAATCCCGAGGGCAAGCTCATCGGCCACATCCGGCTGCCCGAAAGCACCAGCAACCTCTGCTTTGGCGGCCCGAAGCGGAACCGCCTCTTCATCACCGCCAGCCAGAGCCTGTACTCGGTCTGGGTGAACACCCGCGGCGCCCACTTCTGCTGACCCATGTCCCTTGCCGACAAGCAGACCGAACTCATCGCCGACCTCAACCTGATCGAGGATCCTCAGGAGCGACTCGCGGCGCTGTCGTCGTACGTCGCCGCCGTGCACCTGCCCGAGGCCGAGCGCGACGACTCCCTGCTCGTGCCCGGCTGCGTGTCGCGGGTCTGGCTGCACCGCGCGCTGGACGATGGCCGCGCGCGGCTGCGCTGCGCGGCGGACTCGCCGATGGTCGCCGGCCTGGCCTCGCTGCTCTGCCACCTTTACAACGGCGAATCGCCGGCCGAGATCGCCGCGGTTGAGCCCGAACTCTGGCGCGGCTGCGGCTTCGACAAGCGGCTGTCGCCCACCCGCCTGAACGGTCTGGCCTCGATGCGCACACTACTGCGCGATTGGGCCGCCCGGCAAATCCCGCTTGCCGCCGGGCCGCAATGATGCGACACCATTCTTCCCGCCCGCGCTCGTAGTTCAACGGATAGAATGGTGGTCTCCGAAGCCGCAGATTCAGGTTCGATTCCTGACGAGCGCACCACGGGTGGATCGTGAGCCGCCTCACGCCACGGGTGATCCTGGCAGGCAGCCAGGTGCCGGGCCTGAACGCGAGCGACGGGGTGTTTCCTGCCGGAATGGCGTTGCAAAAGGCAAAATTTGAGGTTCATGAGTGCGGCTTTCCGCCCCCCTTATGGAACCCACCCCCACCCCCCTCAGCGTCGGCGCCCAGGTGCCCGACTTCGACATGGAAACCTACGAGCCTGCGCACGGCGACTTCGGCAAGTTCGCGCTCGCTGACACCAAGCGCGACGGCAAATGGACCGTGCTGGTTTTCTACCCGGCCGACTTCACCTTCGTTTGCCCGACCGAACTGGCCGACCTCGCCGCCGAGCAGGACCGCCTTGCCGCCCTTGGCGCGAAGGTCGTCGCCGTCTCGACCGACACCAAGTTCGCGCACATGGTCTGGCGCAACAGCGAGGGCCTGCTCAAGAACGTGCACTACACCCTCGCTGCCGACCCGACCGGCGCGGTCAGCCGCCTGTTTGGCGTCTATGACCCGGCCACCGGTCTCGCCCTGCGCGGCACCTTCATCATCAACCCCGAGGGTCGTCTGGTCTCCTCGGAGGTGAACTTCTACAACGTTGGCCGCAACGCCGGCGAACTGGTGCGCAAGATGGAAGCCAATGTCCATCTCATGGCCAACCCGAGCGAGGCCTGCCCCGCCAAGTGGACCCCCGGCGCCAAGACCCTGCGCCCCGGCAAGGACCTCGTCGGCAACGTCGCCGCCGCCATGGCCAACTGATCCGGGATTCGTTCCCTCGCAGGCGTCGCCCTACCCGGGCGGCGCCTTTTTGCTGTCCGGTCTTGCCGAATCCGACAAAGATTCTGCCGGTGAAAACGTCTGGTTCGGCCGTTTGCTGGGGGTAGACACCGATGCACTCCGTCCGACCCGCCCTCCTGCTGGCCCTCGCCCTGGCCGGCCCGGCCCTTGCCGCCGAACGGCTGCAGTTCAACCGCGACATCCGTCCCATCCTCACGGAGAACTGCTACTACTGCCACGGCCCCGATGCCAGCCATCGCGAGGCCGGCCTGCGGCTTGATGTGCGTGAGGAGGCGCTGGAAGCCTTGGCCCCCGGCCAGCCGGAACGCAGCGACGTGATGGCGCGCATCCTCACCGACGATGCCGACGACCTCATGCCGCCGCCGGACTCGCACAAGAAGCTGACCCCGGCCGAGAAGGAGATCCTGCGTCGCTGGGTCGCCGAGGGCGCGGAATACCAGGGCCACTGGGCCTTCACCGCGCCGGTCCGCCCGGCCGTGCCCGCGACTCCGCCGGGTGCGCGCAACGCGGTCGATGCCTTCCTGCTGGCCCGGCTTCAGCAGGAAAAGCTGGCGTTCGCGCCGCAGGCCGACCCGCGCACGCTGGCGCGTCGCCTGGCTCTTGATCTCACCGGCCTGCCGCCGGCGCCGGCCCTCGTCGAGGCCTTTGCCGCCGATCCCTCCGACCGCGCCTACGAGG
>JAEYYS010000098.1 GCA_023428335.1 Verrucomicrobiota bacterium
TGCCGGCCTCGCTGAACCAGTCCGGAGGCCGCACGCGCAGTGCCGCCAGGCCGGTGCCCGGCCCCTGCTCTGCCACCAGTGTGCCTGCCTCGGCCTGCACCTGAAAATCGTAGGCGCCACCGCCGAAGAACAGGTCGACGCCAATGCCGACCGCCGAAGTCAAAAACGCGCGCCGGGCGGGATCATCAGCCGGCGCCTTGCCGCTGAGAAACTGTCGGGCCACTTCCGCCGTCCAGGGCCGCCCAAGTTCACGTGTCCAGTGATCCTGAAAAGACGCGCTGTATTCCGACTTCAACATCACCGCGATCTCGGAGGTGCCCCCTGGCACACGCCAGTCGATGCGCACCGCTTCGCCCGTGCGCTCCTGCCAGTAGCGCGCAAAGGCCTGGCCGAACTCGGCGCGCAAGCGCTCGGGATGCGGGGTGAGAATGACGAGTCGGCGATCGTGCCGATCAATGGTCGAAACTGCCGGCCGCAGCAGAAAGGGCCCGAGCAACACACCGAGCAGGGCCAACAACAGCAAAACCTCCCTGCCCCGGCGTTTGCCGGTCGCTGGCTGCGGCAGCGGGTTGTCCATGGCCGCATCCAAGCCGAGGCAGTTCCTTCAGGCAACCGGACTTTCCCTGCTGAATTCACCCCCCACACCGCCGTTCTGGGCGCAATTCTGAGCGCAGCAAACGCAATTGCGAATCATTCGCATAAAAACACTTGCGCATACCACCGCCCGGCTATGATGCGCGCCTCTCCAGATGCGAATGCATCTCAATCACTCCCCCTCCGCCTCCCCATGAAACCCAGCCTCCGCCTTCTCTGCCTTTGCGGCCTCGCGCCGCTGGCTCAGGCCCAACAACCGGTCCCACCGACTGCTGTCAATCCCGCCGACGCGGCCGTGCTCAAGACCCTGACGGTTTACGGTGAGTCCGAAAACGACGTGGTCATCCAGCCGCCCTTCCCGCTCGCGGTCGAGGGCCACAAGATCTTCGCCGGCAAGCGCGCCACCATCATCGACCTCGACGCCCTGCCCAAGGTGCAGGCGAACAACTACCGGCAGGCGCTGGCCCTGACCCCCGGCCTGCTGTTCTCTGAGGAAACCAGCCCACTCGTCAGCATCGGCTACCGCGGCATCGGCGAACCGCACCGCATGCAGTTCATGCAGGTGCTCAAGGACGGCATCCCGATCCATGCGGATCCCTTCGGCTATCCGGAAGCCTATTACACCCCGCCGCTCGACACCGTCGACCGCATCGAATTCATCCGCGGCGGCGGCTCGCTCATGTACGGCCCGCAGCCCGGCGGCGCCTTCAACTACGTCACCTACCTGCCGCAGCGCGAATCGGCCTTTGCCTTCCGCAGCCAGAACATCTTCGGCTCGGATGAGCTGTTCTCCAGCTACAGCGCCGTCGACGGCACCATTGGCCAGCTCGGTTACCTCGGTTACTTCAACCACCGCGAGTGGCAGGGTTTCCGCCAGGCCAACAGCCAGTACAAGCTCAACGGCGGCCACGGTAAGCTGGTCTGGGAGGTCGACGACGACACCCGCCTCATCTTCGGCTTCGATGGCTACGAGGAGGAGCACGGCGAGCCCGGCGGCCTGACCCGTCGCGATTTCGCCCGCAACCCGGAGAAGACGACCCGTTTCCACGA
The DNA here is from genome assembly GCA_023428335.1 of Verrucomicrobiota bacterium. Taxonomy (GTDB): domain Bacteria; phylum Verrucomicrobiota; class Verrucomicrobiia; order Verrucomicrobiales; family Verrucomicrobiaceae; genus Prosthecobacter. Next base: position 1,645 of record JAEYYS010000098.1, read on the forward strand.
CGAGTTCCGCCTGCGCCGCTACGCCGGCACCCTGGAACTGCAGCACCGCATCCAGCCGGGCACCGAACTCAACGTCAAGACCTGGGGCGGCTACTACCAGCGCTGGAGCAAGCGCCAGCGCGGCGGCGGCTTCGGCACGCGTCCAACCGGTGCGGCCTCGCTGACCAACAACATCGAGAACCAGGAGTTTTACACCTTTGGCATCGAACCGCGCCTGCGCCACGACTGGGAGGCCTGGGGCGGCCAGCACACCCTCGCTGCCGGCATGCAGTTCTACTATGCCGACTCGCCCCGCGAGGACCAGCGCGGCAGCAGCCCGGATGCCGAGGACGGCGTCACCTTCCTCGACTCCGACCGCAGCACGACCTACGGCTCCTTCTTCACCGAGAACAAGTTCACCTTCGGCCGCTTCTCCATCACCCCCGGCTTCCGCCTGGAAGTGATCGAGCAGCAGGTCCACAACCGCAACTTCAACGCCGGCACCGGCGCCTTCACCGGCTCGGTCGACAAGCGCGCCAGCGAAATCCAGCCGCTCTTCGGCCTGGGCATGGCGCTCGACTTCGACAACCAGACCCAGCTCTACGCCAACGTCTCGCAGAGCTACCGCACAACCATCTTCACCGAGTCGATCATCGCCCAGCCCGGCCTCACCGCCACCGACAGCGATCCCTCGCTCGGCTGGAGCTATGAACTCGGCTACCGCGGCACGCCGCGCGAGTGGTTCGCCTTCGACACCAGCCTGTTCCTGATCGACCTCGACAACCGTTTCGGCACCGCCGGCGGCCAGCTGCGCAGTGTCGGCCGCAGCATCAACTACGGCTGGGATGGCGCCGTGCAGTTCGACCTCATCGGCGGTCTCGACGCCGCCCGCGGCACCAAGCTTGGCGACAGCCTCGGCGCCCTCAACCTCTATGGCAACGTCTCCGTGCTGGAGGCCGAACTGTATGGCGGTCCGAACAACGGCGCCACGCCACAGTATGCGCCGGACTTCATCCTGCGCACCGGCCTGATCTACCAGCGCAAGGGCGTCAAGGTCTCCTTCCTCGGCACCGTGGTCGATGACCACAACGCCCGTGACGACGGCAACCCGAACTTCGCCATCCCCGGCTACATGACCTGGGATCTCACCGCCGAAGTGCCGGTCACCAAGCACCTCACCCTCATGGCCGGCGTCAACAATGTCTTCGACGAGAGCTACTACTCGCGCGTCCGCAACGACGGCATCGACCCGGGCTACGGCCGCAACTTCTACGTCGGCGGCTCAGTCCAGTTCTGATCCCCGCAAATGCATCCCACCGCCGGCCGGCTCCGCGTGAGCCCGCCGGCGGTTTTTTGTGCCGGGTGCCGCCCGCCTTTCCCGCACCTCTCAGCGCGGCACCTTGCCCGGGCGCAGCTTCCAAGCTAACGCCAACGACAGAGGCATGGCCTGTCAAGCCACCGACCGCCGTCCGCGGGTCACCCCATAAACCAGGAAGGCAATGCCGGTGAGAATCATGAAGAGCGAGAAAAACTGGCCGCGGGTCAGACCGAGGATCGGCTCGGAACCCGAGTCCGGCTGGCGCACCCACTCCAGGCTGATGCGCGCCACGGCGTAGAGCAGGAAGAACAGACCGGTCAGCACCCCGTGGCCGAGCTTCGGAAAGCGCAGGCGCACCGCGATCAGCACAGCGCTCAGCAGCAGGCCCTCGCCGAGTGCCTCATAGAGCTGCGAGGGATGGCGCGGATGCAGCATGGCCTCCAGCTCGGCCAGACCGCCGGGTCGGGAGGCAAAGAAGGCGATGATGTCCGGACTGTGCACGGCACCCTCCGGCAGTGCCACCGGCGTGCCGCCTTGGGCGACGAAATCCTCGTGCAGCAGTTCGGTGGGGAACTTCACGGCCAGCGGACTCGTTGTCACCCGGCCGAACAGCTCGCCATTGATGAAGTTGGCGAGGCGACCGGTAAAGATGCCCAGCGGCGCTCCACAGACCAGGGTGTCGCCAATGCCGGTCCAGGAGATGCGATGCTTGCGCGCATACCAGAGGCAGAACAGCGCCACGCCGGCGATGCCGCCATGGCTGGCCATGCCGCCCTGGTTGAGCAGGAACAGCGTCCACGGCGCGCGAATGAAGTGATCGAAGTCGTAGAGCAGCATGTAGCCGAGCCGGCCGCCGAGCACGACGCCGAACAACGCCACCATCGTGATGAAATCCGCGACCTGGTCCGGCCGGATCTCTGAGAGACCGCGCCGGGCCAGCGCCCGCATCACCAGATACGTGAACCAAAACCCCAGCACGTAGGCGAGCCCATACCAGTGGATGGCGAGGCGGTCGCCCAGCTTGAGCAGGTGCGGACTGAGGTCGTGCAGGTAGTAGGCCAAAAACTCCATGCCCAGCCTTCGAAGCAAGAGGGCGTGCCGGCAAGCAAAAGCGTGCTAGGCCTTCGCCGCAGGCTCCGGTGCCGGCTCCTGGACCGCCGGAGCCGACTCGGCCTTGGATTCAACCGCTGGCTCCGGTGCCGGCTCGCTGGACGGAGCCGGCTCGGCAGGCGGATTTGCAGCCGGCTCAGCTTCCCGGCGCTGTTCCAGATCCGCGCAAATGACGCCGATCAGGCAGGCCGTGGCGGCGGCCAGGAAGGCCGAGGCGGGCTCGAACAGCAGTCCGCTCCAAGCGAGGGTGAGGGTGAAGCCGGCCAGCAGGTGGCCGAGGGCGAGCAGGAAGGCGAACTTCAACCAGAGTGCGACGCCGCGCACCCCCACCCAGGCCCCGAGAAAGGCGAGCAGGGTCTGCAGCCCATACTGCAGGGCCGGTGTGGCGCGCAACCCCTCCTCGGGCAGCACCAGCAGACGCGGCAGCAGATCGGCCAGCCGGGCGGCCATCTCGGGGAAAAACCCGAAGCGCTGCAGCGCCAGCAGGGGCACGCAGACAAGAATGCCGGTGAAGAGGACGGTGACGCGCTGGGGTTCGTGCTGGCTCATTCGCGGGTGGGGGAGGGTTCGGTGCCACGGTAGCAGTGCACCACGAGATCGCTGAGATATTTGTCCGGCCGCTCGATCGCCTCGCGATGCAGGGCGAAGCTGCGCCGGGAGGTGCTGCGGGCGACGAGTTGCAGACCAAAGGGAAAGTCCTTGAAGAGACGGGTGCACAGGGTCTCGATGCCAACCCCTTCGCGCCCGGCACGCTGGATCAGGCAGAGCAGGGCCTCATCGTCAAAGACCAGTTCGAGCCCGTGCTCACGACGGAACTTGTCGGCAAAGGCCCGCACCTCGGCAGCGCGCACGTCGCTCTGCAGACTGCGCGCGCGCTCACGGCAGCGCTCGAGGGCGGCGGCCGGCCGCTCGACCAGGGCGCGGTCCACCACCAGACCCGGCAGACCGAGGCTGGGCATCTCAAACTTGAAATCGCGCAGCACCTTCTCCCAGACGGTGACCAGGCCGCGGGCACCGGTTTTTTCCAGGGCGGCGCGCTCAGCCACCTCGCGCAGGGCCTCGTCCTCGAAGACGGCGGCGACGCCGTAGGCATGGAACTCGCGCTCAAGCTGGCGGATCAGGCTTCCCTCACTGCGCTTCATGATCTGGAACAGGTCGCCGGCGTCGAGCGCCTCGCAGAACACCCGCACCGGCAGGCGCCCGATGAATTCGGCCTCGAAACCGTAGTCGATGAAGTCGCGGGTCTGTGCCTCGCGCAGCAGGTCTTCGGCGCTGTCCGGTGCCCGCGGTTCGGCGCCAAAGCCGATGGCGGCGCGTGCCGCCCGCTTCTCGATCAGCTTTTCCAGGCCGGCGAAGGCGCCGCTGACGATGAACAGGATGTTGCCCGTGTTGACCACCTCGCGGCCGCTGCGGGCGCGGCGCGGCTCGAACATCATCTGCATCTGGCCGCGGATGTCATTGGGCGCATGCAAGGGCACCTCGGTCTCCTCC
>JAEYYS010000305.1 GCA_023428335.1 Verrucomicrobiota bacterium
GATCCAGACCGCCGAGGTCGCCGCCGCCAAGGCCGCTGCGGCGCCCGCGCCGACCGAACCTCCCGCCGCCTGATCGAACATCCGCGCCGCCAGGCTTTCCAAAGGTACGACCCCCATGCGTTTTCAAACCCTCCTCAAGCACCCCGCCGACTGGATGAAGGGCAGCGGCCCGCACTCCGAGATCGTCATGACCTCGCGCGTGCGCCTGGCCCGCAACCTGCGCGGCTTCAGCTTCCCCGGCTACTCGCCGGAGCACCAGCGCGTCGAGCTGCTGGCGCTGGCGCGCCCGAAGGTGGCCGCGCTGCCGCACATGAAGGACGGTTATGCCGAGGAGTACGCCGGCCTCAGCAAGGTGCGCAAGCAGGTGCTCGTCGAGCGCCACCTGATCAGCCGCGAGCACGCCGCCCGCTCCGCCGGCTGTGCCGTCGTTGTCGACCGCGCCCAGAGCCTGTCGGTGATGATCAACGAGGAGGATCACTTCCGCATCCAGGGCATCCGCCCCGGCCTCAACCTGCGCAGCGCCTGGCAGCTCGTCGACGAGGCTGATTCCGCCCTCGAGGCGGTGCTGCCTTACGCCTTCGACGACAAGCTCGGCTACCTGACCGCCTGCCCGACCAATCTCGGCACCGGCATGCGCGCCTCGGTCATGCTGCACCTGCCCGGGCTGGTGCTGTCCGACCAGATCAACCCCGTGCTCAAGGCGGTCGGCAAGATCGGCCTGGCGGTGCGCGGCCTCTACGGCGAGGGCACCGAGGCGCTCGGCAACCTTTTCCAAATCTCCAACCAGCACACCCTTGGCGAAAAGGAGGGCGAAATCATCGCCCAGATCGAGAAGGTCATCGAGCGGGTGGTCAATTCCGAATTGAACGCCCGCCAGAAGCTGCTCGAGGACAACGCCACGATGCTGCATGATCAGGTCGGCCGGGCCTACGCCATCCTGCGCTACGCCCATGTGCTCACCTCCAAGGAGGCGCTCAACCTGCTCTCCCTGCTGCGCCTCGGCGCCGACCTCGACCTCGTGCCGAACTGCGACCGCGGTCTGCTCGACCTGCTGTTGCTGGAGATCCAGCCCGCCCACCTGCAGTTCGGCGCCGGTCGCGATCTCAGCCCGGAGGAGCGCGACGCCCTGCGGGCCGAAATCACCCGTGCACGGTTGCAATCCCTGACCGGTCCCGCTAACATTTCCTCAACACAAAACCCGCCGGAGGCGTCCACCTCCGATTCCCATGATGAATAATTTCACGCCGCGCGCCCAACAGGTCCTGGCTCTCGCCCGCAAGGAGGCCGACCGCTTCAACCACAACTACGTCGGCACCGAGCACCTGCTGCTCGGCCTCATCAAGCTCGGCCAGGGCGTGGCCGTCAACGTGCTCACCAAGCTCGGCCTCGACCTCGAGACCGTGCGCCTGCAGGTCGAGCAGCAGGTCGGCTCCGGTCCCGAGACCAAGATGGCCGGCAACATTCCCTACACGCCGCGCGTGAAGAAGGTGCTCGCCCTGGCCAGCAAGGAGGCGAAGGCGCTCAACCACAGCTACGTCGGCACCGAGCACATCCTGCTCGGCCTGCTGCGCGAGGGCGAGGGCGTTGCCGCTCAGGTCCTGCGCAACCTCGACATCAACCTCGACCGCGCCCGCAACGAGATCCTCAAGGAACTCGACCCCAACTTCTCCGGCTCCGCCGCCGAGGAGGAGGAAGACGAGGATGGCGAGGCCGCCGCCCCCGGCGCCGGTCCCGAGGAGGACAAGAAAAAGAAGAAGGGCGACAAGACCCCGGCCCTGCGCGCCTTCGGCCGCGACCTCACCGAGATCGCCCAGAAGGGCGAGATGGACCCGGTCATCGGCCGTGCTGATGAGATCGCCCGCGTCATTCAGATTCTCTGCCGCCGCACCAAGAACAACCCGGTGCTCATCGGCGAGGCCGGCGTTGGCAAGACCGCCATCGTCGAGGGCCTGGCCCAGGAGATCGCCGCCGGCAACGTGCCGGAGATCCTGCGCGACAAGCGCGTCGTCACCCTCGACCTCGCCCTCATGGTCGCCGGCACCAAGTACCGCGGCCAGTTCGAGGAGCGCATCAAGGCGGTGATGGACGAGATCCGCCGCAGCAAGAATGTCATCCTGTTCATCGACGAGATGCACACCATCGTCGGCGCCGGCTCGGCCGAGGGCACGATGGACGCCAGCAACATCATCAAGCCGGCGCTCAGCCGCGGCGAACTGCAGGTCATCGGTGCCACCACCCTCAACGAGTACCGCAAGTACATCGAGAAGGACGCCGCCCTCGAGCGCCGCTTCCAGCAGGTCAAGGTCGAGGAACCCTCGGTCGAGGACGCGGTGAAGATCCTGTTCGGCCTCAAGGGCAAGTATGAGATGCACCACAAGGCGCGCTACAGCGACGAGGCCATCCGCCAGGCGGTGAGCCTCAGCGCCCGCTACCTGACCGCCCGCTTCCTGCCCGACAAGGCGATCGACATCATGGACGAGGCGGGCGCCAAGGCGCGCATCGCCGCCATGACCCGGCCGCCCCAGCTCAAGGACATCGAGGCCGAGATCGAGCAGATCCGCCTGGAGAAGGAGGGTGCCATCAAGGACCAGGACTTTGAGAAGGCCGCGCGTCTGCGCGACAGCGAGAAGAACGCCAAGAACCGCCACGACGAGATGCTCGAGACCTGGCGCAAAAACAACACCGAGCGTGTTGTCGATGTCACCGAGGACGACATCATGGCGGTCGTCTCCAAGTGGACCGGCGTGCCGCTGCAGCGCATGGAGCAGGCCGAGGCCGCCAAGCTGCTGAAGATGGAGCAGGAACTCAAGGGCCGGGTCATCGGCCAGGACGAGGCGGTCATCGCCATCAGCAAGGCCTTGCGCCGCTCGCGCGCCGACCTCAAGGATCCGCGCCGTCCGATCGGCAGCTTCCTCTTCCTCGGCCCGACCGGTGTCGGCAAAACCTTCCTCGCCAAGAACCTCGCCGAGTTCATGTTCGGCAGCGCCGAGGCCCTCATCCAGCTCGACATGTCCGAGTACATGGAGAAGCACACCGCCAGCCGCCTCATCGGTGCGCCTCCCGGCTACGTCGGTTACGAGGAGGGCGGCCAGCTCTCCGAGGCCGTGCGCCGCCGGCCCTACAGCGTCGTGCTCTTCGACGAGATCGAGAAGGCGCACCCCGACGTCATGCACCTGCTGCTGCAGATCCTCGAAGAAGGCCAGGTGACCGACAATTTCGGGCGCAAGATCGACTTCCGCAACACCATCGTCATCCTGACCTCGAACGTCGGCGCTGAACAGATCAAGCGCCAGACCAGCCTCGGCTTCGCCGCCATGGCCGAGGGCGCCGCCGACAACGCCGGCATCAAGGCCAAGCTGGGTGAGTCCGCCAAGAAGTTCTTCAAGCCGGAGTTCCTCAACCGCCTCGACGACCTCATCGTCTTCCGCATGCTCGAGAAAACCGAGCTGCGCCAGATCGTCGATCTGGAGATCTCCAAGGTCGTCACCCGCATCAAGAACAAGAACATCCACCTCTCGCTCGACGAAAGCGCGGTCGAATTCCTCATGAAGGAGGGCTACGACCCGCAGTACGGCGCCCGGCCGATGCGCCGCGCCGTCGAGAAGCACATCGAGGATCCTCTCGCCGAGCACCTGCTGCGCGGCGAGGTCCGCGAGGGCGACACCGTCAAGGTCACCTTCGACGAGGAGACGAAGCGGCTCAAGTTTGCCGCCGAGTCGCCGCCGCAGGAGGTCTCGCCGGTGGGCTGAAGCCAGATGGGCGCGGTGCGACAAAAATGCAAAAATCCGTTGCGCAAGCGCCCGGCCTTTGCCACTGTCGCGCCCGCCCAAACAAGGCGGATTTGGCTCGGTAGCTCAGTCGGTAGAGCAGGGGATTGAAAATCCCCGTGTCGGCGGTTCGATTCCGTCCCGAGCCACCTCCTCAATGAGGGGGTGAAGAAAGGGGGAGCTGAAGCTTTCTCCCACTGTCAGCGAATGGCGTTGATGGTTTGCCTCAGATCAGCGCAGACGCAGGCGCCAAGCTCGGCTTGTGGGCTTTTCAGGGCCTTTTTATGGAGCCATCTGTGTAGCAATCTGTGTAGCAATCCTGGTAGCAAAACAGGCAGCAAGAGCAGGGCCTCCCGACGATCCGTACCACCATCGTGGGCAAGGCCGGTCAGCGCAGCGATTCCACCTCCGCTCCGGCTGCCGCGATCAGGTGATGCTGCGGCTCGATGCGCGGACGCGTCGACCGACTCGCGCGCACGGGCCACGAATGCATCTCATTCTCAATCACTTCCATTTTGATTTTCTTTTGAACTAAGTCGGCGGGCGTCTGTCTTTGTCGCTGTTGTCCTCGACAACACTGCTCATGCGTCCTGCTCCCTTCACTCTCCGCGCGATCGCCGCTTTGCTCTGGCTTGCCTATCTGGTGGCCGGCACGCAGGTGCTGCCCGCGACCCTGACGGCGCTGGCTGAGTTCGACGTGGAGCACCGCCTCATCGTCGCCCACACGGCGGCGGGTTATGAGCTCATTCTCACCCATGCGGAAGAGTCACCCACCCCGGCGCCCGGCCAGCATCGCCATGAACTTGGCCGCTGGCTGGCGACCTTGAGCGCGCTCGATGGCCATGGCGATCACAGTTGCCGACTGGCCATCCTCGAGGCGGCCACAGGTTCCGACCGCGAAGAGAAGATCGGTGAAGCGACGTCGCTGCAGACGGTGTTTGTCGCCGTTGAACCGCTGCCTTGGGCGGTCAGTCAAGAGAAGCGCGGCGAGTTGGAGTGTCGCACCTTGTCGTGGCCCGAGCGACCCCCGGCCGCGTTGCCGCGTTGGGATTGGGCCAGCGTGCAGATGCAGGTTTGAAGCGCGGGTGACGCACGATCGTCACGCCATCCGCCCTGGAGGTTTCGCCGCTCCCGCACGGGAACGGTGTGTTCAGAGCCTGTTCGGTTCTGCCGCCACTTCAATTGCCCGCCTGCTTTGCCATGTCCCGCCTTTTCCGCCGTTCGTTCCCGCGTTCTGCCGCCGATTCCCGGCTGCCACTCGCCACCCTGCTCCTGCCGGCCCTGCCGCTCGCCGCGCAGGAGAAGTTCCGTTATGACGCCAGCTACCAGCAGTACAAGGAGGCGTCCGACCGCATGCTCATCGAGTCCTGGTACTACCGGACCGAGATGCACCTCGATGAGCAGACGCTGGTGCGCTTCCAGTTGCTGCGCGATGCCGTCAGCGGCGCGACACCGACCGGAGCCCAGCCGGGCGGTGGCCAGCCCTTCCTGGCGGAAATCGAGGATGTCCGTCATGGCATTCTCGCCGCGCTCAGCCGTCAGGTCGGCGACCACCGTCTCGAACTGGAGCTGTCGCGCAGCCGCGAGAGCGATTACCTGTCGAACGGTCTCTCGATCAGCGATCACTGGGAGCTGAACCAGAAGAACACGACGCTGTCGGCGGGCCTCAACTACCTCGATGACAGCGTTCGCGTCATCGGCATCCCCTACCAGAAGAAGTACAGCTACGACCTCTTTCTCGGCCTCAGCCAGATCCTCGACAAAAACACCATCCTCTCCGCCAATGTCACCGTCGGCTACAATGAGGGTTACCTGAACGACCCCTACAAGGCGATCCAGCGTACCGACAGCGTGCCGGACGGCCTGGGTGGCACGATCGACGTCGTCAATCTCTACCGCGAGAACCGGCCGGCCGAGCGCCTGCGCACGGTGCTGCAGTTGCAGGGCACGCATTTCTTCGATGGCCCCCAGGCGGCACTCGACGCTCTCTGGCGGATTTCCAACGATGACTTCGGCGTCTTTTCCCAGACCTGGCAGCTCGAGTGGCGGCAGTCGCTCTGGGGCGGGCGCTTGGAATTGATTCCGTTCGGGCGCTACTACCTGCAGTCGGCCGCCGACTTTTTCCACAACAGCCTCGACGAGGTGAGCGGGGCGCGTGCCGAGGATTTTCCGATGGGGCGCGGCCCGCATTACTCGGCGGACTATCGTCTGTCCTCGCTGCAGACCGCCAGCCTGGGCCTCAAGCTGCGCCTGCGCCTGGGCGAGCACTGCAGCCTCTCGGCCGCCTGCGAGGACTACCGCATGCAGGGCCGCGGCTCGCGCCAGGCGCCCGCCGAAGCCTATCCACGCGCTCGGCTCGTGACCGTCGGTGTCAGCTTCCAATTCTGAATCGCCATGGCCACTCCTGCCATTTCCCTTGAAGCCGACGCCCGCGGCGTGCGCAGTCTGGCTTTCCGCGCGCTCGGCACGGCCTGTGCCCTGCAGTTTCGCTGCGCCGAAACCCAGCGCGCGCTGCGCTTCGTCGATGAAGCCCTCGCCTGGCTCGGTCGCTTCGAGGCGAAGTTTTCCCGGTTCCGTCCGGATTCGCTGGTCTCGCGCATCAATGCCGCCGCCGGCTGCGACTGGGTGGCGGTCGACGCCGAGATGGAGCGGATGCTCGACCTGGCCGATTCCGTGCACCGGCTGACCGACGGTCTGATGGATGCCACCATGCTGCCGCTGCTGCGGGTCTGGGACTGGCGTCAGGCGCGCGAGCGTCTGCCCGAGGCGGCGGCCGTGGACGCGGCGCGCTTGCTCTGCGACTGGAACCTCGTGCGCCGCGAGCCTGGGCGCGTCTTTTTGAGCAAGCCGGGCATGGGCCTCGACTTCGGTGGCTTTGGCAAGGAGTACGCGGTCGATCAACTGGTCGCCATCGGCCGGCGGCATGGACTGGAGGACCTGCTGGTCGATCTCGGGCGCGACCTCTGCGCCCTCGGTGGCAACGGCCTTCATCCCTTCTGGCATGTCGGCATCCAGGACGGCGTGCATCCGGACCGCTGCCTCGGCGGTCTCGCCGTGTCCGGTCGCGCCGTCTGTGCCTCGGGCGATTACGCTCGCCGCTTCGAACACGGCGGCGTGCGCTACGGCCACATCCTTGACCGGCGCACCGGCTGGCCCGTCCGCCACGGTCTGCGCGCGGTCACCGTGGTGGCGGAGAGCTGCCTGGTTGCCGGCATCTACTCGACCTGCGGCTTCATCCTCGGCCTGCGCGAGGGCCGCGATTTTGTCGAGGCCGCCCCCGGCGTCGAGGCCTGCCTGCAGGACGATCACGGCCTGCTGCTGACCCGCCACTTTCACCGCCACCTCGTGCAGGAGGCGGTGCCGCAAACCCAATCCACCACCCCATGAAACACCGCCTCCAACACCTCCTCGTTGCCGCCGCCCTGCTGACCTTCACCCAGCTCGAAGCCGCGGATCCCAAGACGGGCAGCCCGCTGCCCAAACTCCCGTCCCTGCTTCCCGGCGCCACGCTGCCGGACACCGCCGGCAAGGTGGTGCTCGTCGATTTCTGGGCCTCCTGGTGCGAGCCCTGCCGCGCCTCCTTCCCGGCCCTGCAGCGCCTGCACCAAAAGTATGCGGCACGCGGGCTGGTCGTGGTCGGCATCGGTGTCGATGAGGAGGCCGACGCCTACCAGGCCTTCGCCAAGCGGCAGCGCGTTGGCTTCGCCCTCGTGCATGATGCGGCACAGAAGGCCGTGGCCCACTTCAATCCGGCGACCATGCCGACCAGTTACCTGGTCGACCGCAAGGGCCGCATCCGCCACATCCACCGCGGCTTCCAGAGTGGCGAGACCGAGGCCGAGTATGTCCGCGAGATTGAGGCCCTGCTCGCCGAGTGACCGCCGCCGTTTCCCGCCATGAAGACTTTTCTCTTTGCCTGTGCCGCCGGCCTCGCGCTGTGCAGCTGCTCGCAGCACCTCGTGCGCGTCAAACCCTATGAGCGCGGCCGCCTGGCGCATCCGCTCATGCGTCCCGACCGCGACCCCCTGCTCCTCAGCATGACGCAGCACGCCTACTTCTCCCGCGAAGCCAGCTTCGGCGGCGGCGGGGTGGGCGGCGGCGGCTGTGGCTGCAACTGACCCCTGAATTCCGCCCGCCAATGCTCACCCCATCCTGCACCATGAAATCCGCCTCCCTCCTCCTGAAATTCCGCCGGGCCTGCAAGCGCTACGGCTCCTTCCTGCTGCTCTTCCAGCGCAGTCCCGCCGCGCAGGTGCTCCTGCCGGAAGTCCAGTTCCTCACCTCCTCCGCCGGCCTGGAAACCGCCAAGCTCGCCATCGCCACGGTCGTGGGCCTCGGCGCCTTCGACAGCGTGGCCGGTGCGACCACGGGCGCCCAGGTCGCACCCGACGCCGACTCCCGCGTGGTGC
>JAEYYS010000307.1 GCA_023428335.1 Verrucomicrobiota bacterium
CCCTTGACCCTTGACCCTTGACGAAGAACCTGGAACTTCGAACCGAGATCACCCAACGTGGCGGACCTGGCGGATGCCGGCGGCGAGGTTGATGAAGCCGGAGAGGGCGGTGAACAGGCCGGCGCCGAGGGTGGGCCAGATCAGGCCGGGAAAGTCGAGCATGAGCCAGAGCACGGCGGTGATTTGGGCAAAGGTCGCCACCTTGCCGGTCCAGTGCGGCTGGATCTGGCACTGGCCGGCGAGATGCTGGATGAGGAAGGCGCCGCCGATGCTGGCGAGGTCGCGGAAGATGACCAGGGTCGGGAACCAGAGCGGGAAATGCTGGCGCCAGCCGGTGAAACTGAGGGTGACGATGGCCGAGAGCAGCAGCAGCTTGTCGGCCAGCGGGTCGAGGATGGCGCCCAGGCGGCTGCGCTGGTTGAAGCGACGGGCGACAAAGCCGTCGACGGCATCGCTGACGGCAGCCAGGGCGAAAACGGCGATGGTCCAGAGGCGCAGGGATTCGTCGGCCGCGCCCGCCGCGACGCTGGCGCCGTAGTACACGGCCAGACCGACGAAGACCGGGATCAGCAGGATGCGGAAGATCGTGATTTGGGTGGCAAAGGTCACGCGCGTCATGCCGGGGGCTCCGGCGTAGGACCCACCCTTACGCCCGGCCGGCGGTGGATGCAATGGCGGGCGCCGATTTCTGCTCGACAACGCCCGGTCGCGCCGGCTAAAACGGGCGCGTTCGCATGAAAAGAATCCCTTTCACCCGTCGCCAGTTCCTGACGCGCTCCGCCGCCGCCCTGGGTTTCCCCAGCATCATCCCCGCCAGCGTGCTCGGTCAGAACGCCCCCTCGAACCAGATCACCATGGCCGTCTTCGGCTGGGGCATGATGGGGCCGGGCAACACCAACAAGTTCATGGCCGAGGCCGACTGCCGTGTGCTCGCCGCCTGCGACATTGACAAGCGCAACCTGGAGAAGGCGGTTGGCACCATCAACGGCTACTACAAGAACCGCGACTGCAAGGCCTACCACGACTACCGCGAGGTCATGGCGCGCAGCGACATCGATACGGTCATGCTGGCTGTGCCCGACCACTGGCACGCGCTGACCGCCATCGAGGCGGCCAAGAACGGCAAGGACATCTACGGGGAAAAGCCGCTGGCCCGCACCATCGCCGAGCAGCAGGCCATCGTGCGTGCGGTGAAGCGCTTCGGTCGCATCTGGCAGACCGGCTCCTGGCAGCGCAGCGAGGACAACTTCCGCATCGGCGCCGAGGTCGTGCGCAACGGCCTCATCGGCAAGCTGACCCAGGTCGAGGTCGGTCTGCCCGCCGGCCACAACGATTTCGCCAAGACCGGCGACAAACGCAGCGTCACGCCGCCGCCGCCGGAGCTCGACTACGAGATGTGGATCGGACCGTCGGCCATGCAGGATTACATCGAGTGCCGGGTGCACAAGAACTGGCGCTGGGACTACAACATTGGCGGCGGCCAGTTGCTCGACTGGATCGGTCACCACTGTGACATCGCCCACTGGGGCATGGACATGGATGGCAGCGGTCCGCGCGAGGTCCTGCCGATCCAGGTCGACATGCCGCCGCGCACCGACATCTGGAACACCGCCACCCGCTACCGCGCCGAGGCGAAGTACGAGGGCGGCGTGGTCATGACGATTGCCGGCGGCCATGACGACATCCAGATGGGCACGCGCTGGATCGGCACCGACGGCTGGGTGCAGGTCAATCGCAACGGCGCCTACGACTCCTCCAACCCGGCCCTCAAGCAGGTCATCAAGAAGCGCGAGGGCGACAAGGTCGTTGAGGCCGCCAAGGCGCCGAAGCTCGGCGACGACGTCATCAAGACCCGTCTGTATGAGACGCCGGGGCACCACCGCAACTTCCTCGACTGCGTCAAGAGCCGCAAGCCGACCGTCACACCGGTCGAAACCGCCCACCGCAGCGCCGTGCCCGGCCACCTCGCCCTCATCGCCTTCCTGGTCAACCGGCCGGTGAAGTGGGATCCGGTCAAGGAGGAGATCGTCGGCGATTCCGAGGCTTCGAAACTGCTCGGCCGCGAGTACCGCGCGCCGTGGAAGTTGGAGGCGTGAGGGTCCACCCTCACGGCGTCACCCAGACGTCCGTGCCCACCGGTACGCGGTCGTACAACTCGATCATGTCGGCGTTGCGCAGGCGCACGCAGCCATGGCTGGCGGGGCGGCCGATCGCGGCCTCGTCGTTGGTGCCGTGGAGGTAGATGTAGCGATCAAAGCTGTTGGCGTTGCGTCGCTCCCGGCCGTCGAGGCGGAGGATGCGGGTGAGCACCAGATCCTCCTGCGTGTCCATGCCGGGCTGCCAGAGACCGACGGGCTGGCGCGATTTGAAGATCGTGCCGGCAGGCGTGCCGTCGCCGTGCTTCTCCTGGATGGTGAAGCGGCCGACCGGGGTGCGGTAGCTGCCCTCGGTGAAGCCGAGGCCAAATTTCGAGGTGCTGCAGGGCCACTGGCGGACGAGTTGAGGGCCCTCAAACAGGGACAGGGTCTGGCTGCCGACGCAGACTTCGAGGCGGAGCGGGGCGGGGGACATGGCGAATTCAACGGTCGGCCGGCGCCGGTGTTGCGAGACCGTGGCGGGCGGCGACCGTGCGCACGGCGTTTTCGAGGAAGGGGGTGTTGGCCGGCGACTTCTGCTCGTCCTCGCTCCAGCGCGTCAGTCCGCGGCCCTGAAAGGCGAGATCATCGGCGCGGCCGAGTTCGGTGAGCAGGTCGCGAACGAAGGTCCAGCCGACCAGGTCGAGATCGCGCAGCACGGGTTGGCCGTTGAGGTAACGTCGCTCGGTCAGCGCTGCAGGCGGCTCCGGCAACCGGCGCCCGGCATCGATCTGCAGCAGCAGGGGTTCCCAGTACTGACCGGCGGTTTCATAGGCGAGCTCGTCGAGCTTCAGCGGCGTGGCCGGCGGCCAGACTGCTGCCTTCAGGCCGCGACTGACTGCGTCCGTGCCGAGGCCGGCCTCCGACCAGCGGGCCGTGCCCTCGGTGAACCAGCGGTTCTTGAAAAAGGTCGCGCCGTTCTGGATCAGATGAAAAAACTCGTGGGCGGGTGTCAGGTTTTCCGGGGCCTTCACCGAGGTGGCGACGCTGAAGCCGAGCGAGCGTGTGCCGGGTGGATCGCCGGGTTTGCGGTAGGACTGCAGCTCGTCGTAGGCGATGCCGTTGGCGCCGAGCGAGTCGCGGTGCCGCAGGTGGACATCGAGAAAGGCCGCCTCGCGGTAGCGCTCGCTGGCGAAGGGATCGGGGTAACCGAGTGCGCCGATCCAGAGGTCGCGGGCGGCGAGGATTTGCGTGGCGATGTCCTCGACCTGGTCGGGGGTGCCGTTGCCGTTGGCATCGGTCGGGTCGACCGCGTGCCGGCCCTCGAGGGCATAGAAAATCCGCAGCCGGCCCTCCTGATGCACCCGTTCTGGACGCGCGGCCGGCTCGGCCGCCCCGGCGGCGACAGCGAGCAGGGCGGGCGCGATGCGGAGGAGCGACATGGTCAGAGCGGTCGGTCGTAGATCTTCTGGCAGACGGCGTCCGGCCCTTCGGCGGCGCGGTTGGGGTCGAGGATCGTGATGCCGTCCTCGCCAAAGCGGGCGGTGACCGGCGCGCCCTTGCCTTCCTGCAGGTACTGGAAGTTGAGGTCGCGCACCCGCGCGGCGGCGTCGACGATGGCGCAGGTGATGCGGGCGTCCTCGGCGGTGGGGTAGAGGTCCGCGACGGCGTCGCGGCTTGCACCGGCGAACTTGACGCGGGTGACGGCGACCAGACCGACCGTCAGGCTGTCGACCCCGTAGCCGACGTAGGCCTTGCTGCCATCGGCGCGCAGGACATCGCGGGTGAAGTGGTTGTTGCTGGTGCGTGAACCGCCGCCGGCGTTCCAGAAGCGGAAGCCGCGGTACTGCTGGTCGCTCTCCACCTTGCCGTCGGCGCCGACGATTTCATGGCCCTGGTTGACCGGTCCCTCAAAATCCGCCGGGGTCACCCAGTTGTTGTTGAAGGCAATGCTCATGCCGTTGGCGAAGTCGACCCGCACCTGCACGGCGTCGTAGGCATTGATGCCGTCGCGCACGAGGCGCTTTTTCTGACCGACCGCAGTAAGCGCCACCGGCTTCGACTTGTAGTAGGACCAGATCAAATCGGTCCAGTGCGGACCGACGTAGCTGAAGGGGTCGCTGCTTTCGACCCATTTGAAGGTGCTGGTGCTGACCTCGAGCGGCTCTTCCAGGTAGGCGGTGCCGTAGAGCGGCGCGCCGATGCGCTTCTGGATGTCGTCGCGAATGCGCAGGTGGTCGGGGTCGTAACGCTTGTGCATGTCGACGGCGACGATGCAGTTCTTCGCCGTGGCGGCGGCGATGATCTCGTCGGCCTCCTGGATCGACAGGCACATCGGCTTTTCGGTCAGCACGTGCACGCCCTTGGCGAGGGCGGCGAGGATGGGCTGGGTGTGCAGATGGTCGGGCGTCGCCACGGCCAGCACGTCGAGGTCGGGGAAGTCGCGCAGGATGTCGTCCCAGGGAGCGTCGCCAAAGTAGGCCTTGGGCTCGTGGCCGGTCCAGTCCTTGAAGGCGGTGGCCGACTTGCGGGCGGAGGCCTCGGAACGGGTGGCGACGGCGACCAGATCAAAACTCACCGGCGCCAGGTCGCGGCTGAAGCGATCGAGGCCGACGCGGGCGAGTTGGCCGGCGATGCCGAAACGCTGGAGGTCGGCGTAGGCGCGCAGGTGGACGTCGCCGCCGAACATGCCGGCGCCGACCAGGGCAATTTTCACGGTGGGTTGCATAGGCTTCGGCAACAGGACAGGGGGCGACCGTTTTGGCAAGGCGGCAGGCAGGTATCGAAATGACCAAGACTGGCATTCAGATGACGACTGCGGCAGCTGGAAGTCAAGGGAAGCGAAATATTTTGATTTATTTCAGATTGGAAGTATTTTACCTTTTTGTGTCGGGTTCTTGCCGAACGCTGCTTCGGGGGAATGGCTTGAGTTGGGTTCCTGTTTCTGCGGATCATGACATCTTTGACTGCTCGTTCTTGCGGCCACCGCGGCCTGGTCCCGGTGGCTGGGGGGAGTTCTGGTTTGGAGTGCTGGACAGCGGGAGTGCTCCATGGCATGTTAACCCTTCACTCTTTATGAATTCCAACCGTCAGGCAGCGTTGCGGTCGTCCCACATTCTGGTCGTCGATGACGAAGTGCAGGTTTTGGCCGTTGCCAAGGCCATCCTCGAGGCCCACGGCTTCCAAGCCAGCATCGCCAAGTCGGGCGAGGCGGCGTTGGAGGTCCTCAACCAGCAGACGGAGGCGGCGCCCATTGATGTGGTGGTGCTCGACCTGAGCATGCCCGGCGGCCTGTCCGGCTTTGAGGTGCTGGAACGGGTGCGCAAGCAGAACCAGGATCTGCCCATCGTCGCCTGCAGTGGCTATTTTCAGGACAACGCGCGTGAGATGTGCCAGGCCATCGGCTTTTCGGACATCCTGCCGAAACCTTACACCTTCGACCAACTGATCGCCGCGGTCCGGCGCTGCATGGCCGGGGAGGGCCAGTTTCAATCGAGCCACTGATGAAGTTTCACGTCAGCCTCCCGGGCCGGTTCATGGCCTTTGGCATCCTCGCCATCGCGGCGGCGGCGGCCGTCACGGCGGTGGCCTCGCTCTGGCAGGAGTTGCAGGTCTTGCGGGCAGCCCAGCGGGCCTACCTGGGCTCGGTGGTGCAGGCGGCGCAGACGGAGTTGCGGCGGTTGGATGCAAATGGACCGGTGCCGACCAGCATCGCCGAACTGACCGACGCGGCCGCCAACCGGCTGAAGATGCGTGTGCGCACCGTCGATGCGCCCTCCGACATCCAGCAGCTGGGCCTGCGTCTGGAGATCGCCACGCCCAGCATTGCCCGTGCGGGCGAGGCCCTTTCCAAGGTGCCCCACCTGGAAGTGCGGCCGGCGCAGACCCAGGAGGCCCTGCCCGATCCGGATGCCAACCAGACCCAGGAGATCATCTTCCGCGTCATGGAAGGTTCTTTCCTGGTGGTGGGCGACGACCCCATGACCATGGGCTCCAACCTCGACCTCGCCCGCGGCTGGCTCGCCGCCGGCGCGCCGATGGACGGTCCGGACGGCCATGCCGTGGCGGTGCTGATCGCCCGCCAGCCGCGCGTGCAGTTTCATCACCTCGTTTATTTCCCGCGCCTGGTCACGCCAGTGCTCGGTGTGGTCGTTGGCCTGATCTTCGC
>JAEYYS010000345.1 GCA_023428335.1 Verrucomicrobiota bacterium
GCAGCAGGCTGTCCCACCAGCCGGGGTCCGCCGCCCCGGCGGCGACGCTGGCCCAGACCTCGCGCTGGAGCGAGGTGGGCACGGCGCCGCGCGCCTGCCATTCCGACAGGAGCAGGTCGAGGGACTCGTCTGGATCGTGCATGGCTGGGCGCGGCGGTGAAGGGATGCTATCACATCAGCGGGCGTATGCCACCTGAAGACCGGTCTTCGAGGGGATCGGCGCGGCCGAGTGCTGGTAGTGGGTCGCCACGGCGGGCGTGGCGGCGGCCTGCGGGCGGGTCTGCTTGTAGGTCAGGCCGGTCTTGCTCTGGATCGGCATGGCCGAGTGGTAGTAGCGACGGCCGGTCGAGTCGGTGCCCATCGAGGAGCAGCTGACGTTGAAGGTCAGGCAGGTGAGGGCGAGCAGGGCGAGGGTGGGTTTCATCAGGTTGGGGACTGGATTCTGGTTTGGGGTTGGGTTGGCAGACCTCGCGGTCTGTTGCGGGGTGATACCCCGCCGGTGTTTGGATCCCTCAACTTTTTTGGAACTTTTTTCCGGGCCGCAGTCGGTCCGCTTCCCCACGAAGGTTTTGGCCCGTCGCCAGCGTTCTCTTCGCGCACGCTCATGAAAACCGCCTCCCTCACGTTTGCCCTCGCCGCTCTCACCGGTTCCGTCCTCGCCGGCGATGCCTTTCTCGTCTACTTCGGCTGCTACACGAACGCCAAAACCGGCAGCAAGGGCATCTATGTGTCGAAGTTCAACAGCGCCAGCGGCGAGCTGAGTGCGCCGGCACTCGCGGCCGAGACAGCCAGCCCGAGCTTTCTGGCCATCCATCCCTCGCGGAAGTACCTCTACGCCGTGGGGGAAATGGGCGGGGCCGATCCGAAGGCCGGCGCGGTCAGTTCTTTCCGCATCGGACTGCCGGAAGGCCGGCTCGACCCGATCAATCAGGTCTCCTCGGTCGGTGCCGGTCCCTGCCACATCGCCCTCGATCACGAGGCGCGACTGGCGATGATCGCCAATTACGGCGGCGGCAGTGTCGCCAGCTTCCCGCTGCGCGCCGATGGCGGTCTCGGCGAGGCGGCGAGCTTTTTCCAGCACGAGGGTTCCAGCGTCGATCCGCGCCGCCAGAAGGGCCCGCATGGCCACAGCATCAATGCCGCGCCCGGCAACCGCTTTGCCCTCGCCTGCGACCTCGGCCTCGACCAGGTGCTCATTTACCGGATCGATCCCGGCACCGGCACGATGAGCCGGCATGGCATCGGCCGCGTGCCCGCCGGCGGCGGCCCGCGCCACCTCGCCTTCCATCCCAACGGCCGCTTTGTGTACGTCAACAACGAGATGGCGATGAGCGAGACCGTCTTCGCCTGGGATGGCGAAGGCGGCGCACTGACCGAGATCGAGACGGTGTCCACCCTGCCCGAGGCCGACCGCGGCAAGCCGGGCCTCAGCACCGCCGAAACGGTCGTGCATCCGAACGGCCGCTTCGTCTATGTCTCCAACCGCACGCACGACACGATCGCGGTGTTTGCCTGCGACCCCGACAGCGGCAGGCTGACCCTGCGCGCCAACGTGCCCGCGGAAGGCCAGATCCCGCGCAACTTCAGTCTCGATCCCACCGGCCAGTGGATGATCGTCGCCCACCAGAACAGCGGCACGGCCGCCGTCTTCAAGATCGATCCACAGTCCGGCCTGCCCGTTTTCACCGGTCGCAAGATCGAGGTCGGCGGCGCGGTCTGCGTGCGCTTCCTCGCCCTCGACTGAGTCGCCGTGCACGGACCCTTCCTGCTCGCCGTGATTCGCTGGTGGTGCGACCTGCCCCGGTCGCGCCGCTACGCCTTCTGCCTGACATTGCTCGCTGCCGACACGGCGCTGATCCTGGCCGGCAAACCCTGGTTCGCTGGCTGGGCGGTCGGGCTGGTGCTGCTCGGGGCCACGGCCCTGCGCGTGGGCGAGGATTGAAAAAAGCCGCGCCTGCCCCATGCTGCGCGCATGAACGTCCACCACCTCGAGCTGTTCTATCACGTCGCCAAGCACGGCGGCGTCAGCGCCGCGGCCCGGCAGATGCCCTATGGCATCCAGCAGCCGGCCATCAGCGCACAGATCCTGCAGCTCGAGGACTCGCTTGGCGTCGCCCTCTACCAGCGCCGACCCTTCCAGCTCACGCCGCAGGGCGCGGCCCTGTACGAGTTTATCGCGCCCTTCTTCGGCGGACTCGAGGACATGGGCAGCAAGCTGCGCGGCGGTGCCGATCACCGTCTGCGCATCGCCGCGCCGGAGATCGTCCAGAGCGACTACCTGCCGCTGCTGCTGCGCCAGATTCGGCGCAAGCTGCCGGAGTTTCATTTCAACCTCGTCACCGCCCGCATCGGCGAGATCGAACGCCAACTGCTCGATCAGCAGGCCGACATCGGCCTGGCCGCGGTTTCCGGCAAGTGCGCCGAGGGCATCCGCCACCGCGAACTGACCCGCCTGCCCATGCAACTGCTGGTCGCCGAATCCTCGCGCCTGACCTCGGCGGCGCAGATCCTCGAACAGGACCGCATCCGTCACTCGCTCATCACCCTGCCCGCGGCGGAACCGGTGTGCCGGCTCTTCCAGGCGGAGCTGCAGAAGCGCAAGATCGGCTGGATCCCCTCCTACGAACTGAGCAGCCTCGACCTCGTCAGTCGCTACGTCGCTGAGGGCTATGGCGTTGGTCTCACCCTCGCCGCGCCGGCCCGGCGCTGGCCCAAGGGCGTGCGCGCCCTGCCACTGCCGGATTTTCCCGAGGTGGTGTTCTGCGCGCTCTGGATCGGCCGACTCAACCCGACCGGCGAACTCTTCGTCGAACAGGCCGCCGAACTGGCCGAAAGCCTGGCCGCCGTGCGCGTGTGAGCTGGAAAGCGAGGGATTCAAGCGAACATCGCGGCCCCTCGGCGCGTAAACTGGGCGATGCGCCCCCGACTTCTCTGCCTTGCCCTGCTCGCCGCCGCGAGCGCGTCCGCCAGCGCCTGGCCGCGCTGGCGCGGTCCCACCGGCGACGGCCGCTGGAACCCCTCCGGCGTGCCCGCCGATCTCGCCCGGCACGAGCCGGAGCGCCTGTGGACCACCGGGGTCGGCGGCGGCTTCAGCGGCGTCACCGTTGCCAATGGCCGGGTGCATCTGATGGACCGACCCAAGGGTGAGGCTGTCGAACGGCTGCTGTGCTTCGATGCTGCCACCGGCAAATCGCTGTGGACGCACACGTGGCCGGCCGACTACGGTCGCATGGAATACGCCACCGGCCCGCGCGCCTCGGTGACGCTGCATGCAGGCCGCGCCTACAGCCTCGGCGCCGCCGGCATGGCCTGCTGCCTCGATGCCGCCACCGGTGCGGTGCTTTGGCAGGTCGACACCGTCCGCGAGCACGGCGCCAAGGTGCCGACCTGGGGTTTTGCCGCCTCGCCGGTGATCGACGGCCCGCGCGTGCTGCTGCACGTCGGTGCTGAACCGGATGGCAGCGTGCTCGCCCTCGACCGCGCCAGCGGCGCCCTCGTCTGGCGCGGCGGACCGGATCGCTCCGGCTACTGCACGCCGGAACTGATCGACCATCGCGGCACGCGCCAGCTCATCATGTGGGGTCCCGAACTCATCCAAAGCCTCAACCCCGACACCGGTGCCACCCTCTGGACCTGGCCCTACAAGATCACCTACGGCGTCAGCATCGCCCAGCCCTGGTATCACGACGGCATCCTCGTCGTCTCCGGCTACTGGCACGGCACCAAGGCCCTGCGTCTCGGCGACACCCCGGGCGAGGTCGAACTGGCCTGGGAGAACGAAAAGGACATGTGCGGCCTGATGTCGGCGCCCCTGTTCAAGAACGGCCTGCTCTTCCTGCTCGACAAAAACAAGGGCCTGCAGTGTTTCGAGCACGCCACCGGCCGCCTGCGCTGGAGCGATGCCAACACCCTCACGCCCAAGGATCGCAACCCGCAGATGAGCCTGGCCTGGCTGAAGGAAAGCGAGGGCCTCGCCACCCTGCTCAACGCCAGCGGGGAACTGGTCCATGTCCGGCTTGGCCCCGACGGCTTTGAGGAGCTGGCCCGGCATCAGGTCATCGGCAAGACCTGGGCGCACCCGGCCTTCGCCGGCAACCGGGTCTTTGCCCGCTCCGACACCGAACTGGCGGCCTGGCGGCTCTGGCCGGACTGAGCCCGCGCTTGCACCGGCGGCGGCCCCCTGCTTTAAATGCCGCGTCACGCACGCTAAAAAAAGCCCTTGCACCCGCGCTTTCGGCGTCCATGTTCGATTGAACACTTTAACTCAAGCACTCCCATGGCCAAGTCTCCCAGCAAAGAATCCGCCGCCGATGCCGGCGCCAACAAGATCGCCGAAGCCCGCGCCCGCAACCTCGACCTGGCCATCCAGCAGATCCAAAAGGATTTCGGCGAAGGTTCCATCCTGCGCATGACCAAGGACCAAAAGGTCGAGGTCGCCGTCATCCCCACCGGCAACCTGCTCATCGACCAGGCGCTAGGCGTCGGTGGTTTCGCCCGCGGCCGCATCGTCGAGGTCTATGGCCCGGAATCCTCCGGCAAGACCACCCTGACGCTCACTGCCATCGCCCAGGCCCAGAAGGCCGGCGGCCTGGCCGCCTTCATCGACGTCGAGCACGCCCTCGATCCCAACTACGCGCGCCGCCTCGGCGTCAAGATGGACGAACTGCTCGTCTCCCAGCCCAGTTCCGGCGAAGAGGCCCTGCGCATCTGCGAAACCCTGGTGCGCTCCAACGCCCTCGACGTCATCGTCGTCGACTCCGTCGCCGCCCTGGTCACCCGCCAGGAACTGGAGGGTGACATCGGCGATTCCACCGTCGGCGCCCAGGCCCGCCTGATGAGCGCCGCCCTGCGCAAACTCACCGCCATCATCAGCAAGGCCCGCACCTGCGTCATCTTCACCAACCAGATTCGCGAGAAGATCGGCGTCATGTTCGGCAACCCGGAAACCACCCCGGGCGGCAAGGCTCTCAAGTTCTACGCCAGCGTCCGCGTCGACATCCGCCGCATCGGCGCCATCAAATCCAGCGACGGCACTGTGACCGGCAACCGCACGAAGGTGAAGGTCGTCAAAAACAAGCTCGCCCCGCCCTACACTGAGGCCGAGTTCGACATCATGTACAACGAGGGCATCTCGAACGTCGGTTCGATGCTCGACCTGGCCATGGAGTTCGACATCCTGCAGAAGCGCGGTTCGTGGATCAGCTACAAGGGCACCCAGCTCGCTCAGGGTCGCGACGCCGCCAAGGAGGCGCTCAAGAACGACACCGCCCTCTACGAGGAGATCGAGACCGCCGTCAAAGCCAAGCTCGCCGAGAAGGGCCTTCCCGAAGGCGGCGTCGCCGCCGCGGCCGCCGAGTGACGGGCGCTGCACCTTGGACTGCGGCAGCCCTGCTGCCGCTTTCCCCAAGCCAGCCCTGCTGGCGCCTGGCAGAAGAAAGGCCGAATGTCCAACCAGGAATGACCCACGCCCAAGCAGGACGCTCGGTCCCTGCGTCAATGGGACTTCCTTGTTCAGTCTTGGACATTCTTCCGCACTTCCCTGCTTGACCGTGGCCCCCGGCCCGGCCAAGCCTAGCGGCGTCCATGTCCGCCGACGCCAGTGCCACGCCGATGATGAAGCAGTACCTCGCCATGCGGCGGGAACTGCCGGAGGACGTGCTGCTGTTCTTCCGCCTCGGTGATTTCTACGAGCTCTTTTTCGAGGACGCCAAAACCGCCTCGCCGCTGCTCAACGTCGCCCTCACCAAGCGCAACGGCGTGCCCATGTGCGGCGTGCCCCACCACTCGGCCCAGGGCTACATCGCCCGCCTCATCAAGGCCGGCAAACGCGTCGCCATCGGCGAACAGGTCGGCGACCCGGTGCCCGGCAAAATCGTCGAACGCGCGATCTCGCAGATCCTCAGCGCCGGCACGGTCAACGATCTCAACCTGCTCGACGCCAACCGGCCGAACTACCTCGCCGCGGTCTTCCGCGCCGGCCGCGCCTTCGGCCTGGCCTGCGTCGACCACACCACCGGCGAGTTCGAGGTCGCCGAGTTCAAGGACGCCGCCGAACTGGCCGATGAACTCGAACGCCTGCAGCCGAGCGAACTGCTGTACAGCGATGAACAGGCCGAGCTCGCCGAGGCCCTCGGCCGGCCTCCCGCCGGGCTGGCGGTCGAGGGCTACCTGTTCCTGCACGACCAGGCCCTGCACAGCCTCACCCAGCACTTCAAGGTGCAGTCGCTCGATGGCTTTGGCTGCCAGGCCATGGAGGCCGCCCTCTGCGCCGCCGGTGCCATCCTGCAGTACCTGCAGTTCCAGCTCCGTCGCAGCGTCGAGCACATCCGCCGCCTGCGCGTCGCCCAGACCGGCGACTTCGTCCAGGTCGATGCCGCCAGCCAGGCCCACCTTGAGCTTGTCACCGCCCGCAGCGGCAACCAGCACACCCTGCTCGGCGCGCTCGACCGCACCTGCACGCCGATGGGCGCGCGCAAGCTGCGCCACTGGGTGCTGCACCCGCTGCGCGACCTGACCGCCCTGACCCGCCGCCAGGACCGCATCGCCGCCTTCCTCGACGAGGCCGTTTTGCTCGGCCAGGTGCGCACCCTGCTCAAGGAGGTGCGCGACCTCGAGCGCACCAGCTCCCGCCTCAGCCAGGGCAGCGGCAACGGCCGCGACCTGCAGATGCTCGCCGCATCGCTCGAAGTCGTGCCCGCCCTGCGCCTCGCCCTCGAAGCGGGCGGGGCCGGCACGGTCGCCCGCGACGCCCCCAGCCCGGCCTTTGCCGACCTGCTGCCCGGCCTGCATGATCTCACTGGTGTCGCCGCCGAAATCCAGCGCGCCCTCGTCGAGGAACCGCCGGCGACGATCAAGGAGGGTGGGTTGTTCCGCGAGGGCTGGAAACCCGAGCTCGATGAACTGCGCTCCGCCTCGACCCAGGGCCGGCAGTGGATCGCCGACCTGCAGAACCAGGAGATTGAGCGCACCGGGATCAAGAGCTTGAAGATCAAGTACAACGCCGTCTTCGGCTACTTCATCGAGATCACCAAGGCCAATCTCGGCAGTGTGCCGGCCGAGTACCACCGCAAGCAGACCACTGCCAACGGCGAGCGCTACATCACCGACGAACTCAAGCGCATGGAGGACAAGATCCTCGGCGCCGAGGAACGCAGCAAGGCCCTCGAGTACGAGGAATTCCTCGCCCTGCGCGGACGTGTGCTGGAGCACCTCGCCGCCATTCAGGAAACCGCCGCCGCCCTCGCGGAGATCGACGCCCTCGGCTCGCTCGCCGAAACCGCCCGTTTGTTCAACTACATCCGGCCCGAACTCGACGAGTCGCGCCGCCTCGTCGTCCGCGACGGCCGCCACCCGGTGCTCGACCAAAACCTCGCCGGTGCCGGTCGCTTCGTGCCGAACGACATCCAGCTCGATCCGCAGGACAGCCGGCTCATCCTCATCACCGGTCCCAACATGGCCGGCAAGAGTACCTACCTGCGCATGACCGCCCTGCTGACGCTGATGGCGCAGATCGGCAGCTACCTGCCCGCCGCCAGCGCCGAGATCGGCCTGGTCGACCGCATCTTCACCCGCATCGGCGCCACCGACGACCTCGCGCGCGGACAGTCCACCTTCATGGTCGAGATGAACGAGACCGCGCTCATCCTCAACAACGCCACCGAGCGCAGCCTGGTCATCCTCGACGAGATCGGTCGCGGCACCTCCACCTTCGACGGCCTCAGCATCGCCTGGAGCGTCGCCGAGCACCTGCACGACAAGATCGGCGCGCGCACCCTCTTCGCCACCCACTACCACGAGATCACCGCCCTCGCGCGCAGCCGCAGCGCGGTGAAGAATTGCAACGTCGCGGTCAAGGAGTGGAACCACCAGATCATCTTCCTGCACAAGATTCTGCCCGGCAGCGCCGAGAAAAGCTACGGCATCCAGGTCGCCCGCCTCGCCGGCCTGCCCGAGGAGGTCATCCGCCGCGCCCGCGAAGTTCTCGACCAGCTCGAGGCCGGCCACCCGCCCGCCGACAGCGTCCACGACGTGCCCGCCCCTGTCAGCGTGCCCGCCAAACCCGCGCGCAAACGCCCCGCCCAGGATGCTGACCAGATGACCCTGTTCGGGTGAGGGGGGGCAGGACGAAGGGTTGACCGCGCGCAGCGCATTCGAGGTGTCTCGATTCCTTGGATCAGGATCCGATGATACAACCATCCACTGAACATCGAAGCAAGCCGAACAAAAACGGATGCAGGCAACGGCTCGTATGGCATCTGTCGTGTCATCGACGCTCCCCGCTTGAAGCACAACCCTCGTAGGAGCCCACTGCCAGCAGGAGTCTTGAATCCAGGGGCCGCTGCTGCAGGTGCCAAGAGCGGGCAGGCGGCTGCGCAAAGTACTTCGGGGCTTTAGCCCGCGAGCGGTTGGCAAGCTCGGGGCGGGCTGAAGCCAGTAAGCACCAAGGTCGCCGCTTCGACAGACCGGGGGCGCAGAGCCCGGCTTTCAGGCGCAGGCGGCGAGGCCCAGCCCCGTGATTTGCGTTGAATCGGCCCTCTATTCACCGCAAAAGTTGCGGTGAATGTTGCTTTGGCGGTGAATGCGGCTACAATCACCGCAGAAAATGCGGGGATGACGAGCTACATTCACGAACAGGCCGACTGGCCGCAACTCAGTTGGGATGCCGGCAGACTCTCGGCCTTGTTGGCGGATGTTCGGCATCGCCAGGGGCGTTTGCTGGGACGAATGCAGGGGCTGGGTTTTCGGTTTCGTGCCGAAGCCCGAGTGGCCACCCTGACGGCGGATGTGGTGAAATCCAGTGCGATCGAAGGCGAGTGGCTGCCTGAAGCCGACGTCCGTTCCTCGATCGCTCGTCGCCTTGGCGTGGATTCGTCCGGTGCGGCCGTTGCCAGCCTGGAGGTGGAGGGCATGGTGGAGATGATGCTGGATGCGACCCAGCATCATGCCCAGCCACTCACGACGGAGCGGCTGTGGGGCTGGCACGCCGCCTTGTTTCCCACGGGGAGAAGTGGCCTGCGCAAGATCACTGTGGGAGCCTGGCGTCCGGTCGAGGACGGCGCCATGCAGGTGGTGTCAGGTCCGCTGGGCCGTGAAAAGGTCCATTTTGAAGCGCCTGACGCCGAGAAGCTGGAGCGTGAGATGCGCCTCTTCTTGGAAGGGTTCGAGGCCGACGATGGCATGGATCCCGTGCTCAAGGCAGGCGTGGCGCATTTCTGGTTTGTCACGATCCATCCCTTTGAGGATGGCAATGGTCGCATTGGCCGCGCGGTCGTCGATCTGGCACTGGCGCGGGCCGATGGCACGGCAGAACGCTTCTACAGCATGTCGTCGCAGATGGAGACCGAGCGGAAGGAATACTATCTGCAACTGGAACGGGCCCAGCGCGGAGGGCTCGACATCACCCTCTGGCTCGAATGGTTCCTTGGCTGCCTGGGGCGTGCCATCACCCAGGCGGATGAAGTCCTCTCCGGAGTCCTGCTCCAAGCCCGCTTCTGGGAGAAGGTGAATCAGCAGCCGGTGCATGAGCGGCAGCGTCAGGTCATCCAGCGACTGCTGGACGGATTCGAGGGCAAACTCACGTCCTCCAAGTATGCCAAGCTGGCCAAGTGCTCCGAGGACACCGCGCTGCGTGACATACGCGCACTCGTGGAACACGGGATCCTGACCAAGAACAAGGCCGGAGGACGCAGCACGAGCTACACGCTGGTGCTGGATGGGCCCATCGGCGAACCGGAGCGGTGAGCGGGCGGAGCGCCCGGCTCCGTGCCCTCCGTGCGAAACCCACGGCAGGGTCCTGCCTTTCCCGAAAGAACCCGCCCCGGATGCGGCGATGACTGGCATGCCTGATTCCTCCCCTGCGCTGCGCGGCGTTCTGCCGGTGTTCCAGACACCCTGGCACGACGACGAGTCGCTCGATGTCGAGACCCTGGAACGGGAGATCGACTGGCTGTTCGGCCACGGCGCCGATGGCATCGTTTTGGCCATGGTCTCGGAGGTGCTGCGGCTGTCGAGCGAGGAGCGCGAGGAACTGGCCGCGACGGCCTGCCGCCTGGCCGCCGGGCGCGGTGCGGTGGTGATCAGTGTCGGGGCCGAGTCGGCCAAGGTCGCCGAGCGCCATGCCCGCCATGCCGAGGCCTGTGGCGCGCAGGCCCTGATGGCGATCCCGCCGGTGGCGGTGGCCCTGGGCGAGGCAGAACTGCGCGGTTACTACACCCGCATCCTCGAGTCGGTCTGCCTGCCGGTCGTCGTCCAGGACGCCAGCGGCTATGTCGGCCGACCGATGTCGATCGAGCTGCAGGCCGGGCTGCTCGAGGCCTTTGGTCCGGAGCGGGTGCTGTTCAAGCCCGAGGCGGCGCCGATCGGGCCGCGGTTGAGCACCCTGCGCGATGCCACCGGCGGACGGGCGCGCATCTTTGAGGGCACGGGCGGCATCGCCCTGGTCGATTCGTTCCGGCGCGGCGTGGTCGGCACCATGCCGGGCGCCGATTTGATCCGCGCCCTCGTGCCGCTCTGGCGGGCCCTGCAGGCGGGCGACACCGCCAAGGCCGACCGCATCCACGGGCCGCTGGCCGCGCTGGTGTCGCTGCAGACCAGCCTCGACGCCTTCCTGGCGGTGGAAAAGCATCTGCTGGTGCGGCAGGGCATTTTTCGCAGCACCCGCGTGCGCGGTCCGGTGGGGTATGCCCTCGACGCCGAGACGCGGCGTGAGGTCGACCGGCTGTTCGACCGGTTGCTGGAAGCGGTGGAGGGCTGAGGAAAAACCCTATCCTTTGCAGCCGGGCTTGCGATGGGCCGTGGCTGTGCTTTACGATGTTGGAAATTCCATAATGTCGAATGGCTTCCCCGCAGCGCCTGGTCCTTTTTGCCGATGATGATCCCCTCCTGCACCGCGTGCTTGGCTTCAAGCTGCAGCAGCAGCAGTGGGAGATGATTTCCGCCTACGACGGCGCGGAGGCCCTGCGGCTGGCACGCGAGAAACGCCCCGCCCTGATCATCCTCGACGGCATGATGCCGGTGATGGACGGTTTTGCCGCCCTGCGTGAGTTGCGCAAGGACCCGGAGTTTGCGCGTACGCCGGTGCTGATGCTGTCGGCCCGCAACCGCGATGCCGATGTGGTGGGCGCCCTGGACCAGGGGGCGGACGACTACCTGACCAAACCCTTCAGTCCGGCCGAATTACTGGCGCGCGTCGCCCGGCTCACGGCCGCCGAACCTGCCGCATGAAAGCTGTTTTTGCCGTCTGCTGCCTGTGGATCACCTGCTGCCAAGCCGGAGTCTATGAGGAGGGGTTGGCCGCCAAAAAAGGCGGGCGCCATGAGCAGGCAGCGGAACTGCTGGCCCAAGCTGTGGCAACCCAGCCCGGCAACGTCGAAGCCTGGTTCCACTACGGCACGGTGCTTGGCTGGCTGGAGCGACATGACGAGGCCCTGCAGGCGCTCGGACGCGGGCTGGCGCTTGCACCGCAGGATTTTGATCTGCGCATGGCGCAGGCGCGGGTCTGGGCCTGGAAGGCGGACTATGCCGCCGCGGAACGCCGTCTGGCGGAGCTCGACGCCGAGTTCCCGGGCAACACCGAGGTACAGGTCCTGCGTGGGCGGGTGGCCGGCTGGCGGGGCGATCCGAAAGGGGCGCGACGACTCTACGAGGCCGTGCTGAATCGCGAACCTCAGCAGGTCGATGCCCTGACCGGGCTCGGCGATCTGGAAGCCGCCGAAGGTGAGCTGGACGCGGCGCGCGTCTTGTTTGAGCGCGCGGTTGCCGTCGATCCTGCCCCGGACAACCTGCGCCGGTTGGAGGAACTGCAGACCGCGGGTCGGCGCATGCGGCTCGACTTCGGCCTGGGCGGCAGCACTTTTGCCCGCGGCGAGCGCGATGACTGGTGGAATGCCTATCTGGCCTGGTCGCAGGCGCTGTGGGGAGGCGATGCCTGGCTGCGCTACGAGCATGGCCGGCGGTTTGGATTCGAGGATGAGAGTTTCGAGCTGGGCTATGCCGCGCGACCGGCGGCCTGGTGGCGGGCGACGGTGTTTGGCGGGTTCAGCCCGGATGCCAGTTACAGCGCTGAGTTTTACGGCGATGCCGCCCTGCACGGCCGGCTCTGGGAGAGCCTGGGACCGGTCGGTGCGGGCTGGTTGCTGGCCGAGGGTCGGCATGCCGATTACGACACGCAGGCGGTCAGCACCCTGAGGCTGGGCTGGGAGCAGGAGCTGGCGGCCGGCTGGACGGTCAACGCGCGCTGGCTGCATTTCTTTTTCGATCCGGGCGGCTCTGCCGATGGCTGGCAGCTGGCCTTTCAGAACGAGCCGCGCGAGCGCTGGCTGATCCGTTTTGGGGCAGGGCAGGCGGTGGAATCGATCACCCGCCAGACCCTGCAGGCGGGCAATCGCAGCCTGACTTCCTGGACCCTTTTTGCCAGCCTCGTCGTGCCGGTCAGCGAGCGCTGGCATGTGCGGCTCGATCTCGAGCGCGAGGAGGTGCGGGATTCGGTCATTCGCCACGGGCTCGCCCTCGGGGCCGGCCGGCGTTTTTGAGATCGACGTGATGGATTCCGCCCTGCCCATTCTGACCTGGAGCATTGTCGCCCTTGCTGGTCTGGCCCTGATGCTTTGGAGCCTGCTGCTGCTGCATCGCGCGCTCGACAACCGTCGCCAGCGCCGGCTGGAACGCCTGCACGACGCCTGGCTGGACCGTTTGCTGCCCGTGCTGGAAGGCACCGAACCGGTGGTGAGCCTGCCGCAGGTCCGGGACGCCCTGACAATGGAGGCAGTGCTGACGCTGCTGCGTGAGCTGCTCGAACGTTTTCGCGGCCAGTACCGCGAGGAACTGCGCTGCGTCCTGCGGCATATTGGCGCTGAAGCCTACGGTCTGCGCCTGCTGGGTCGCTGGCGCACCGTGGCGCGCCTGCGCGGTTGTGCTCTGCTGGCCTGGGTCGGCACCGAGCCGGCCACGGCGGCGGCGTTGCGCGCCCGGCTGGGTGACCGCCGGCCGCAGGTGCGACTTGAAGCGGCCTGGGCGCTGGCCCAGCACGGCGCGCCGGGAATCTCCCTGCGGGAGATCCTGCCCGCGTTGGAGCAGGCGGACATGCTCAAGTCCGAGAGGGCGCGCGACGTGGTCCGGCGGTTGGCCTCGGGACGCAGTGACGAGCTGGCCGGGCTGTTGACGGAAGCGGCCACGGACCGCGCCCGCGTTCTTTTACTGGAGGGACTGGCCGTCTGTGGCGATCCGGCACTGGCTGCCCAGGCGGCGGAGCAACTCAAGGCCGCCGGGGCGCGTGTGCGTGAGGCGGCGGTACGCACCCTGGAGCGCCTGGCCGACCCGCTGTACATCGCTGCCGTGATCGCCCTGGCCACCGATGCCGATGCCGGCGTGCGCAAGGCGGTCGCCGAATACACCACCGCCATGTGTGCCGACACCGAGGCACGTAACATCCTCTACTGGCTCATTCACGACGCCGATTTTGACGTGCAGCGCACCGCCATCCATGGCCTGGCCTGCCATGGCGGCGCGCCGTGGCGGCGACTGCAGTCGCAGGCGGCGAAAAGTCCGCTTTTGGAAGCCCTCATTGCCGAAGCGGCGGAATCCCCGGCCCTGTCGCCCGCATGACACTCTCCGAATGGCTTGCCGATTCCCCGGTGACCGACCTGCTGTGGTCGGTCTCGGCGCTGATCCTGTTTCTTCAGCTCGCGCAGAACAGTGTCTATCTCGTGCACCTGCTGCGTGCATTGCCGGAGTTTTTCGGCGCCCGTGCGCGCAGTGCCCGCCTGCGTGAATGGTGGTTGCTGACCTCGGAGGCGACGCCGCCGATCTCGCTGCTGGTGCCCGGCTACAACGAAGAGGCGACGATTGTCGAAAGCCTGCGCTCGATGCTGACTCTGCGCTACCCGGAGTACGAGATCCTGGTCGTCAACGACGGTTCCAAGGACGCCACCTTGGCGCGGCTCATCGAAGCCTTCGACCTCAAGCCCGTTCATCGCGCCGCTCCAGGTCGCACCTCCTACCAGCCCATTCGCGGCATCTATGCCAACCCCGCCCTGCCTAACCTGCTGGTGATCGACAAGCAGAATGGCGGCAAGGCTGACGCCCTGAACGCGGCCATGGATGTGGCCAGGCATCCGTATGTGTGCTCGGTCGATGCGGATTCGCTGCTCGATGCCGATGCCCTGCTGCGCGCCGTGCGACCCTTTGTCGATGCGCCCGACACGACCCTGGCCGTCGGCGGCACGATTCGTGTCGTCAACGGCTGCCAGGTGCATGCTGGCCGCATCCTTGAGGTGCGGCCGCCGAGGCACTGGCTGGAGTTGTTTCAGACCGTCGAATACCTGCGCGCCTTCCTGCTCACGCGCATGGCCTGGACGCGTAGCCGCGCGGTTACCATCATCTCCGGCGCCTTCGGCATCTTCCGGCGCGACGTCGTGCTCGAGCTGGGTGGCTATGAGCACGGCACGGTCGGCGAGGACATGGAGCTGGTGGTGCGCCTGCATCGCTGGGCCGGCGAGCAGGGCCGCGAGGGCCAGGTGCTGCATGTGCCTGATCCTGTGTGCTGGACGGAGGTGCCGTCCAGCCTGCAGGTGCTGTCGCGCCAACGCACCCGCTGGCAGCGCGGGCTGTGCGAGACGCTGTGGCGGCACCGGCGCATGATTGGCAATCCCAAGTATGGCTCAGTCGGCCTGGTGGCACTGCCCGGCTTTGTGCTCTTTGACGTGGTGGGTCCGGTGCTGGAACTGCTCGGCCTGCTGCTGGTGCCGCTGTGCACCCTGCTCGGCATCCTGAACGTGCAGTTCTTCTTCGCCTACTGCGCCGTGGTGTTCGGCTTCGGCCTCTGCCTCAGCCTCGGCTCGATGATCCTCGCCGAGTTTTCCCTGCAGCATCACCGGCGTGTGCGCGACCTGCTCTGGCTTGGCTTCGGGGCCATCGCGGAAAACTTCGGCTTCCGTCAGATCAACAGCTGGTGGCGGCTGCAGGGCATCTGGCAGTTCTTGAAAAAGAAAAAAGGCTGGGGCGAGATGACCCGGCGCGGATTCGGCCAGGCGACACCGCCAGCTTCCGGCGGAACCGCGGGCTGACCCGCGAGCGTCGTTCCCGAATCAACGACCCAGTTCGCGCAGCAGTTCGACCGAGGGTTCGTGCAGCAGCAAACGCGGCGCCAGCGAGGCCGGCAGTTGCAGGGAGGCGGCGGTGCTGCGCAGCGCCTCGAGCAGGGCGCGGACCTCCCGGGGCGGCACGGCGGCCATGGAGGTGCGGACGCCAGGGACGATGTCGCGTCGCGTCACCTCGGCGACGCATTCGGTTTCCGTGGCAGGCGCCACGGGGTCCTCAAACAAAACAACGGCAGTGCCCTGTCCCGGCCAGGGCGACACCCACAGCCTGCCGCGCTCGGCCTGGTGAAAGATGGTGCGCGGTGAATCCGGCACGGGGCCGCATTCGATCGCCAGGCCGACTGGCAGTCGATGGGACTGACTCCACTCCAGCCAGGCGGTGGCCCAGGCGAGGGCTTCGACCGGGTCGCTGCGGTAGTTCATGACCACGACGCGTTGGCAGTGGCGGGCGAACCCGTCGAGCAGCGCGGGACCATGGGGCTCCTGGAGCAACCAGAAGGGCACCACCGCCTCCAGCGGCTTGGGGGCCAGCCCGGCCAGGCTGGCATAAAGTCCCCCCCAGGCCTGGTACCAGCGGTCGGGCTGCAGGGCGAAGCCCGGCAGCAGGTAGGGTTCGACGTCGTACTGCACCGACGCGAGTTCCGGCCATTGTGCCAGGCGCCGGTGCTGGGTGTGCACGGCCGGCGCCGTATTGGGCAGCACCATGTGGGGGTCACCCTCCACCGCCACCACCTCGAAGCCGTCCTCACGCAGGGTTTGCAGGGTCTTCAGGTAAGGCGGCGGCCCCTCCTCCGCGTGACGCGGCAGGGCGAGCTGCAGGACGCGCACCCCGGCCTCTTTCCAGAGGGGGCGAAGCTCCAGCCAGCGCGAGGGGTTGGCCGACCAGTCCCAAACCCCGAGGGACAGATCCGCTGGGGCGGCAGCGGCTTTCTGTGGGGCGGGCAGCCAGCGCAGGGATTCCAAGGTGAACTCGGCGCTGTCCCCGCCCGCGACCAGACTGACGCGCAGGGCCTTGGCCGCGGCAAGGACCGGGGGCAGGGGCAGTCGATGCGTCCTGGCCTCGGGCGTGAGCGAGAGTTCATGCAGGCTCTCCGGATCGCCGAAGCCGGTGCGGGTTTCCGGCGTCAGTCCCAGGCGCAGGGTGCCCTGGCCGCGCAGGGTCAACTCGAGCTGCCAGTCACGCGCCGCACGGGTGGGCAGGCGCCAGGCCCGGGCACTGTACACTCCGGCCGGTCGCTGGCCGGGGGCGACGCGCCAGGCCAGCGTGCTGTCCGGCTGGAGGGCAGCCACGCGTTCTTCGATGCCGAAGGGCGTCCAGTCCATGTGTGCGGCGAGATCCCGGCCCGGAGGCGCCGACAAGCAGGCGGAGGGTGCCGCGAGGGCGGTGAGTTCTTCCAGGCGTGGCGGTTCCGCATCGAGGTCGCCGATCCATTGCAGGCCGCGCGGGGCCAGGCCAGCCAGAGCATCGGGGAACACCCCGGCCCAGCGCACGCGCCCCGAGGGCAGGGCCAGGGCTTCGCCAGCGGCTGCCCCGGCCGCCACGCTCAGGTGGCGTTCACTGCCGTCCGGCCGGAGGGAGCGCTGCCAGGCCTCAGGCGCAGGGCCGTTGGGCCCCGGGGCCTGCCAGCGCAGGTGTTGCGCGTTTTGGGCCAGACTCATGACAGGCAGTAGCGGCAGCAGGCGCAGGGAGCGTGCGGCGCCCCTGGCCGCGCGGAGGAGCGAGGAGTTCATGCCGGCAGGGTGTGGCCGCGGTCGCGCAGGGCCGAGGCGAGATCGGTCGTGGCCGCGCGCAGTTCGTCCAGCACGCGCGCGCGCGCCTCGGGGCAGGTGGCCTCAAACTCCGCGCGTTGAAAGAGCTGGGCAAGACGGCGAAAGCCCATGGTGGCGGCGGAGCCGCGGCCGCGGTGGGCCGCCTGCCGCCAGCCGGCGTCACTGCCTTCCGCCAGGGCTTCCGCCAGTCGCTCCTGCATCTCGCGCCCCTGCTGGAATGCCATCGTCACCAGGTCCGCATCGAGCTCCGCCTCGCCGGTAAGACAGGACTGCAACTGGGCGTCGTCGATCTCGGCATCCACGGCGGCGACGGCGGCGGTTGCAGGAGAACCGGTCGTGCCGGTATTGGCAGTCGTTCCGAGCCAGCGCTGCAGCACCTGCTGCAGCCGGTTGAGTTCGACCGGCTTGGGCAGGTAACCATCCATGCCTGCCTGCAGGCAGCCCTCGGCATCGCCGCTCATCACATGGGCCGTGACGGCAATGATGGGGATGGGCGGGCGGCCGACCGCCTTTTCCCAAGCACGAATCGCGCGCGTGGCCTCCAGGCCGTCCATGACCGGCATTTGCACATCCATCAGCACCACTTCACCCGCACCCGCCTGCACCTTTTCCAGCGCCTGCTGGCCATCGCTGCAGAGGACCGGCGTCAGGCCGAGGAATTCGAGCTGGTTCGACAGCACGCGCTGGTTCACGGGATTGTCGTCGGCGACGATGAGGGTGGCCGGGCGCAGGGCGGGCTCGGAGAGTTCGGTGGCGGAGGGTTCGTCGAGGCCTTCGCCGCCGCCGCCGGCGAGCTGGTCGTAGAGTTCGGAGGGGCGGAACGGGTAATGCAGGATGCCGCTGATGCCGACCTCCGTCATCTCCCCGCGGCTGGGAATCTCACCATCGGTGAGCAGGAAGATGGGGGTGTCCTTGAGCCACTCGCGGCCGCGCAGTCGTTTGACCAGATCCAGCCAGTCCTGAGCCTTGGACGAGCCGAGAACGACGGCGCCGGTTTCCGGCAGAGCCTCCTCCGTGACGGGCTGGATGACCGGCACATCGCCCTCGGTGGTGTAGACGAGGGGGTTCAGCTTCCACGCGGCGGCGTGGGCGCGCAGCGATTCGGCAGTCATCGGCCGGTCCTCAATGACCACCAGCGCGCGCCGGCCAAGGCTGCGCACCGGTGCGGTCTGCTGGCTCGCCCCAAAAACGGCAGTGAACCAGAAGGTGGCTCCCTTGCCCGGGCTGCTCTCGACGCCCATGGCGCCGTTCATGCGCTGAACCAGTTCGCGTGAGACCGCCAGTCCGAGCCCGGTGCCGCCGTGGCGGCGCGAGAGTTGTTGATCCACCTGGGCGAAGGGCTGGAACAGGCGCTGCTGGGCCTCCTTGGCGATGCCGGGACCCGTGTCGCAAACGTCAAAGCGCAGGCAGATTTGGCCATCCGACTCCATTTCACGTCGGCGCACCACATGAATGCTGACGCCGCCGTTCTCGGTGAATTTGACCGCATTGGAGACGAGATTGCTCAGCACCTGACGCAGGCGCAGGGCGTCGCCTAGAACCTGCTCAGGCAGGTCCGGGGAAATGTGGGCGGTCAATTCCAGTCCCTTGGCGGCGGCGGGCTGGGCGAACAGGGTGATGACCGAGTCGATCACGCCGGAGGGCGACAGCGGTTCGCGGACGAACACCATCTCGCCAGCCTGCAGCTTCGACAGATCGAGGATGTCATTGATGATCTCCAGCAGTGCACGACCCGAGGTGCGGATGGTTTCCAGGCCCTCACGTTGGCGGGCACTCAACAGCGGATCCCGCAGCAGCAGGTCGGCGGTGCCCAGAACGCCATTCATCGGCGTGCGAATCTCGTGACTGACCGAGGCGACAAAGGCGGAGGTGGTTTTGACCGCGTCCAGGGCGGCGTCGCGGGCATCGGCGATCCGACCTTCATAGAGGCGGCGTTCGCGTCCCTCGCGCAGGAGCAGCCAGACCATCCCGCAGAGCACGACAAAGCCGGTGCCGAGGGTGCCGAGGGTCAGGCGTTGAAAAGCGGTGGCGCGCGCGTGCTGCTCTTCCATGCGGCGTGTCAGCAGCTGACCCTCAATGGCCGCCAAGTCGCGCAGTTCGCGCTCAAGCTGCGCGGATTTGGTGTGGCCGGTCACGAGTCGCTCCCGGAGGATTTCGGGTGCGAGGCGTGGACTTTCCTGGGCATTGGCTTCCAGCAGGGCGAGGCGTTCGTTCAGTGTCACGAGCACGGCATCCAGTTTCTCCTTCGCCCGATCGTCGAGGATCATTTCCTGCACCTGGGGTGTCATCACGGGGATGGATTCGGCCATGCGGCGATACTCCCCCTCATGTGCTTCGCGGCCTGTCAGCAGGTAGAGGCGCTGGAGGCTCTCCGCACTCATCACTGCGTCGCGCAGGCGCTCGACCTCGGCGAGGATGTCCAGGGTGTGTTTCACCAGTTGGTCGCTTTCTTCGGCCTGGCGAAGCTGCTGGAGCAGCAACCCCCCGAGCAGCAGGGGAGCCCCCAGAATGACGCAGAGACCGAGGCTCAGGGCAGTGCGACGGCGTGAACTGAGGGAGTAAGTCACAGGAGAGGAGTGTATGAGTTTTCCGTCGCTGGCGCCAGCACTTTGCGCCTCACACTGGCACCCAGGTCCTGGCCTTGCTGCTGCGCAGCAGGGCCTCGCAGAGTTTCACCTCGTGGTGGCCATCCTCGGCGGTGGCGAAGAGGACCGGGGTGGTCTTGTCGCTGGCGATGTGCTCGTAGACGGCGCGGTACTGCATCTTGTGGGCGTCGCTGAAACCCTCGGCGTGGCCGCCGGGGTAGTCGGTGAAGTTGGCGACGTCCTCATGAAACCCCGGCGTGCCGCGCTGCAGCACCTCGTTCGGACCGTCGCGGCGGCCGACCTGGATCTCGTTCGGCTGCTGCAGGTCCCAGCGCACGCTGCCGCGGGTGCCGTAGATGCCGAGCGACAGGCTGCACTTCCAGCCGGCGGCCACCTGCGAGATGCTGGCATTCGCGTGCACGCCGTCGGCAAACCCGTGGCGCGCCTTGCCGAACTGCAGCAGGACGCTGCCAAAGTCCTCGGTGTCGACCTTGTACGGCACCATCGTCTTGGGATCGGCCTGGGCGAAGGTCTGCACCTGCCCGCGCGGGCGCAGGCGGGTCTTGTGGAAGGTTTCGAGGTGGGCGAAGACGCGCTTGGCGCGGCTGCCGAGGATGAAGCTGACGGCGTCGATCCAGTGCGTACCGATGTCGCCCACCGCCCGCAGCTTGCCGCCCTCCGAGGCGAGCAGGCGCCAGTTGTAGTCGGTCTCATGCAGCAGCCAGTCCTGGAAGAAGTGGCCCTGGACGTGGATGATCTGGCCGAGATCGCCGCGCGCGACCATGGCGCGCATCTGCAGGATGGCGGGGAAGAAGCGGCACATGTAGTTGACCGCGAAGACCGGGCCCTTTTTGCCGCCCTTCTTGACCGCGGCGACGACGCGGGCGGTTTCGGCCGAGGTCATGCCCAGGGGTTTTTCACAGATGACGTGCTTGCCCTCGGCGAGGGCGTCGAGGCACTGCTCGACATGGGCCTTGTTGGGCGAGGTGATGTGGACGACGTCGACGTTCGGGCTGCGGTGCAGGGCGCGGTGATCGTAGTCGCCGTGGACTTCCGGGATGCCCCACAGGTTGGCCAGGGCGCGGGCGCTCTTCGTCGAGCCACAGACGGCACTGACCTGGATGCCGAGGCGGCGCAGGGCTTCGACGTGGACGGGGCCGATGAAGCCGGTGCCGATCAGGCCGGCGCGCAGGTGGTGCAGGGGAGTCATGATCGCCATGGTGCACCGGCCGCCCCCAGTCTGGCAAGCGCGCCGTGAGGAACAGTCGGTCGGTTAAACAAAAAAACTCCGTGCTGGACGGGCGCGGCGG
Organism: Verrucomicrobiota bacterium; assembly: GCA_023428335.1. Lineage (GTDB taxonomy): Bacteria > Verrucomicrobiota > Verrucomicrobiia > Verrucomicrobiales > Verrucomicrobiaceae > Prosthecobacter. The sequence continues at coordinate 20,761 of JAEYYS010000345.1, forward strand.
TTTGCTTGTAATCTCCAAAATTCCCCCCGGACATGCGCCTGTTTTCGAAACTCCTTTGGCTGTTCGCCTTCCTGGCCGCCACCTTCTGCTGGATGGTGCTCTTTGAGCACGGTTTCAGCGTGAAGGCCTTTGGCCAGGGCCTCAGGCAGGAGTGGCGCGTCCTGGTCGAGCTGGTTACCGGCAAGGCCGGTACACCAGCCGCGGAGCCCCCCACCCCCAACTCACCGCCCCGAAATTAACATCATGATCGTCAAGGAGACCGAACTGAACCCCAAGCAGCAGAACCTCTGGAAAAAGGGCCTGCTGGCCATTGAACAGAAAAACTGGGACTACGCCGTCAGCCTCATCCTGCCGGTGGTCAAGGAGCTGCCCGGCTTCCTTGACGGCCGCATGGCCCTGCGCCGTGCCGAGGGTGAAATGGCCGGTGGCGGCCGCAAGTTCAGCTTTGGCGGCGGCCTGTTCAAGGGCGGCTCCAAGAAGGACCCGTGGGAGGCGATCGCCGACCTTGAGGACAATGTCTTCCAGAAGGATCCCTTCAACGTCGCCGCCAACCAGCAGCTGTACGACCTGGCGATGAAGCTGCAGTTCCCGGATCTGGCGGCTTTCGCCCTGGAGACGATCCGCATGGGTCAGCAGGACAACACCAAGGTGATGCACACCCTGGCCGACCACTACATGGCGCACGACCAGCCCGAGAAGGCCAGTGAGGTGTACCGCGCCATCCTCAAGGTGGACCCGCGCGACATGAACGCCGTCAAGGGCGAGAAGGATTCCGCGGCGCGCACCTCGATCATCCGCCAGGGCTGGAACCAGGAGGGCGACTTCCGCAAGGCGATGAAGAACGCCGAGGAGGCCGGTGTGCTCGAACTGCTCAACAAGCAGGGCCGCACCCGTGAGCAGACCGAACAGCTGCTCGCCCGCTTCATCGAGGAGTACAACAAGGACCAGACCAACATCAACAACGTCAAGGGCATGGCCCAGCTCTACGACGAGCTGGAGCAGAGCGACAACGCGCTCATGTTCTATGAGTACGCCCTGACGCTGAATCCCGGCGACGTCGCCCTGCAGCGCCGCACGGAACTGATCCGCGACAAGGTGCGCGACCTGCAGATCAGCCAGATGGAGGCCGACATCGAGGCCAACCCGGACGCCCCCGACGTCGAGGCCAAGCGCGCCCAGCTCGCCCAGATCCGTGCCGATCGCGCCATGGTCGCCATCAACGAGGCGCGCGCCCGCGTTGAGCGCAACCCGACCGACAAGCAGGTGCGGTTCGACCTCGGCCAGGCCTATTTCAACGCCAGCATGTACACCGAGGCCATCCCCGAGCTGCAGCAGGCGAAGAGCAACCCGAACATCCGCATCAAGTCGATGCTCCTGCTCGGCCGCTGCTTCGAGCGCAAGAACATGAACGACCTCGCCCAGAGCGCCCTCGCCGAGGCCGCCAAGGAGCTGGCGATCATGGACAACACGAAGAAGGAGATCCTCTACGAGCTGGCCCTGGTGAACGAGAAGATGGGCCGCCAGGAACAGTACCTGGAGGCGCTCAAGGAGATCTATAACGCCGACTACGGCTACCGCGACGTCGCCCGCCGCGTCGAATCCTCCTACCAGTGAGT
>JAEYYS010000375.1 GCA_023428335.1 Verrucomicrobiota bacterium
CCCTACATGACCCTGTCGTTCCTCGCCCTGCTGGTCATTCCCGAGCTCAAACTCAGTGATCGAGGCCTGTTCGACGGGCGCGCCTTCCGGTTTGTGCCCTTGTTCACGGGTGGATGAGCAAGCGGCATATAATTATCGACAATTATAAGAATTGTTGGAATACTTGCCACGAACCTTCATTGCACCATGAAAACGCCCTTCCTTGTCTGCTTTGGTTTCCTGCTCCTCGCTTTGGCGCCTCGCGCCCAGGCCCAGACGACACCGGGTGCCATTGCCGACGTCGTGCTGCAGTTGAAACTTACCGGCATGGATCCCGCCACGGTCAGCCGGAACATCAACGGCGTCGTGCTCAGGGACGGGCGCAACAAGCCCATCCCGGCCTTTGAGGCTTTTTGGGAGGTGCGCGACGAGGAAGACCGGCTGGTCGAGGAGAACTGGGAATGGGCGAGCCGGCTTCGCAATGAGAAGTATGGCAACAAGGAGTTCCTCCAAGATCTCGTCGATTTCGGGGTCATCGATTCGATCGCTGGCTGGTCGATCAAGTTCGTGCAGCCGACCTATGGTGCGCCCGACGATCTGGCCGGTCTCACGGACGGCGACGGCTGGTACTTCCTGGTGCATCGCAACAGCGAGACCAACCCGCCGATCTCCCTGAGTCAGATCATGGTGTTCGACAAGGACACCACCCAAGCCAAGGCGAATGAGCGCATCATCCAGCGATTTGATGAAGCGGGTGAGCCGACCACCAGCAGCCGGAGTCTGCAGGAGAGCACGCGCCACGAGATGACCTTCATCATCGACTTCAACGATGTGCTGCCGGAGGAGGACGAATACTACTTTGACACCCAGGGCATCTTCGCCGGTGGCATGCGCCTGCAGTTCCTCGGGCCCGAGAAGCGCCCGGTGTTCATGCCCTCAGCGGGCAAGTTGAGCAGCCTGAGCGGCCGCATGGTCTTTGACGAGGGCATCGACGAAACGCGCCTCCGCCGGTTGGTCGAAGGCGGTGTCACCCACAGTGCCGGCAAGTTCTCGGCCGACATCGGGATCTACGCGGACCTGATCGAGCGCTGAACCGGGCTACCACCCGGGCAGGGGGGGCGGCCCGGGTGGGCGCGCGCCCGGTCATTTCGATTTCGACTCAATTGCTCGATGGCCGGCTGAGGCCAGATGGGAACGTGGAAGGGGTCGGTGGGTTTTAGCGAAGTCGTGGTTTCGTCAGCACGCTGTCAATCCGAGCTGCGCGCCAGCACTTTTTTGTGCCGAATTTTCCTAGTGTCAGGACCAGTTTGAAATTGACCCATCCGCAGGCTTCTGGGAAGATGCCATTTACGACTCTAGGCGGGCACTGGTTCGCTTTTTTAACCCCTTTTTCGGTATGAAGCATTTGCATGTGAACCTCGGTGGCTGGCTGGTGGGCTGGCTCGTTGTGATGTTGGCGTGGACGGCTCCGGCCCAAACGCAGTTGGGACTGGCGGAAAGCCCGGGAGGCAGTGGTTTTTACAGCAATGTCGTCAGCGACACGCTGTCGGCGACGGGCAGTGGCAATGGCAAGACCTGGCTGGTCGAACTGGAGAGCGGCGACCGTCTGACGGTGTGGGTGGCGACCGACAAGACCGGCACCTACCCGCGGCTGCGCTTGCGCAATGCCGGCGGCACGCTGCAGGCCTCCCACGATGGCACCCAGCAGGGCGAGGCGATGATCCAGAATTTCGCCGTCAGCACACCCGGCAGCTACTCGCTGCAGGTCTATACCGACAACCTTGCCAGTGATTTTCGCATGCGTGTCGAGTTGGGGCGCGGTTTTGTGCTTGAAGCGGAGCCGAATGATTCGGAGTTCACGCCTTCGGTTCTGACCGCGCTGGCCAGCGGCGGCGGCTTCACCGCCAAGGCGGCGGGCGCCCTGATGACCGGCGCGGATTATCATGACCTGGGCACGCTCTCCGCCGGCAACGCGGTGAACATCAACCTGGGGTTGCCGGCGACGTCGAGCCTGCAGGCGGGTGACGTCGAGATGGTGCTGTTCCGCAAGGGCAGCGAGGCCACGCCGCTGGCGACCGCGACGGGTGCCGTGCTCAATGCGACGGTCGCCGAGGCCGGGGAATACCTGCTGCGCCTGCGCATCAACCCGGCCCTTTCCGGGCATGCCCTGCAGTTCGATGGCAGCAACGACGAAGTCAGCCTCGGCAATCCTGAAGCCCTGCGCCAGACCGGCGACCAAACGATCGAGATGTGGATTCGGCCGGAGAATTTCTCCGTGCGGCGCAATCCGTGGAACAAGGCTTGGGGGGGCGAGGGCACGATCACACTGGAGACCGATGGCACCCTCAACTATTTCTACGGCACGTCGGGCAATGACGGCAATCCCTACCAGACCTTCCACTCGGGTCGCGCCCTCGCGGCCGGTCAGTGGTCGCACATCGCCGTGGTGCGCCAGCTCGGTGCCGAGCCGCGCAAGCTCTCGTGGTACCTCAACGGCCGGCTGGTCAACGAGGCGGCGGCCAGCTACTTCCCGGCCGTGGCGAGTTC
>JAEYYS010000377.1 GCA_023428335.1 Verrucomicrobiota bacterium
CGCCGCCCTCCTCCCAACCGGTGACCAGATCGGGGCGGCCGTCGCCATTGAAGTCGCCCAGCTTGACGCCATCGGCGCCGCGCGAGCTGGCATCGATCGTGTGACGCGTACAATGGGCCCTACCGCCGGGAACGATTTCCTCACTGACTGCAGCGAGCACAGGGGAAACCGCAGCAGAAGCAGCGGACGCATGCGTTGGGAACGGTCGTCGCTGGGCGAACTATCGAGAGCCGTCCGACTGCAAACAGGCTTGCCCGACCGTGCATCGGCATTCATAAAGGGGGCGATGAAATGCCTGCTGCCCTTGCTTGCCGCCGCGTCGCTGGTGACTGCCGCCGATTCGCGACCGAACCTTGTCTTCATCTTCAGCGATGACCATTCGCCGACGGCGATCGGTGCCTATGAACGCTGGCTGAAATCGGTCAATCCGACGCCCCACATCGACAAACTGGCCGCGCAGGGCATGCTGTTCCGGCGTAGCTACTGCACCAACTCGATCTGCGGCCCGGTGCGGGCGGTGATCGAGACGGGCAAGCACAGCCACCTGAACGGGTTCCGCCAGAACGGCGACAAGTTCAACTGGGACCAGCCAACCTTCCCCAAGCTGCTGCAGAAGGCGGGCTACCAGACCGTGCTTTACGGCAAGTACCACCTGGAAGGCAAACCCAAGGGCTATGATGACTGGGCGGTGCTGCCGGGGCAGGGGCTGTACTACAATCCCGACTTCATGACCGCTGCGGGGAAGGTGACGAAGCAGGGTTACTGCACCGATCTGGTGACGGACATGGCGGTCGACTGGCTGAAGAACAAGCGCGATAGCTCCAAGCCGTTCCTGCTGCGCGTCCAGCACAAGGCGCCGCACCGCAACTGGATGCCGGCACTGCGCCACCTCGGGGCCTACGACGATGTGCTCATCCCCGAGCCGCCGACCCTGTTCATGGACCACCGCAGCCAGGCCTCGCCCTCGCGCCATCAGGAATTGGAGGTCGATCGCCACATGGACCTCAACTACGACCTGTTCGTGGACCTGACGGCCGACTTCAACCAGCCGCCCTCGCAGGCGACACAGGATCGCTCCGCCTGGATGAACATGAAGCGCATGACCCCGGCGCAACTGCAGGCCTGGCGCGCCTATTACGGACCGCTCGATGCGGCCTTCCATCAGGCCCAGCCGACCGGCGAGGCGCTGGTGCGCTGGAAGCATCAGCGCTACCTGCGCAACTACTTGGCCTGCGTGAAGGGCGTGGATGAAAGCGTCGCCACGCTCATGAAGACGCTGGACGAGCTGGATCTCGATGAGAACACGATCGTCGTGTATGCCTCTGACCAAGGGTTTTACCTCGGCGACCGGGGTTGGTACGACAAGCGCTGGATGTATGAGAACTCGCTGGAGATGCCGCTCATCGTCAAGTGGCCGGGCGTCACGAAACCCGGATCGCGCAACGAGGACCTGGTGCAGAACCTCGACTATGCACCGACCTTTCTGGAGGCTGCCGGCGTGCCGGTGCCGGCCGACCTGCAGGGGCGCTCGCTGGTGCCGCTGCTCAAGGGGGAGCGACCGAAGGACTGGCGCGACGCGATCTACTACCACTACTTCGAATACCCGAGCGTACACATGGTGGCGCGCCAGCGCGGCGTGCGCACGGATCGCTTCAAGCTGATCCATTTCTACCAGTTCGGTGAATGGGAGTTTTACGACCTCGACGCCGATCCGCAGGAGCTGCGCAATCAGTATGACAATCCGATCTATGCCGGTGAGGTCGCCAAGCTCAAGCAGCGGCTGGAGGAGTTGCGCGGGCAGTATGCCGACAACAGCGACATCGCCGAGATGCCGGATGACTGGAAGGTCAAGGTGCGGCAGGGCCGGTGACGCGCACGAATTTCTGCACGCGTTCGCCTGCGCCCTCGGCGACGTAGATTGCTCCGTCCGGACCGGCGGCGATGTCGTGGCCGAGCTGGAATTGGCCAGGCGCGCTGCCGGCACCGCCGAAGGTTTCCAGCACGCGGCCTTCGGTGTCGAGGATGACCGCCTTGCCGCGGGCTTCCGGCTTCAGTGACGGCTGACCACCGTCGATGACGAGCAGGCGTCCGTCCGGGGCGACATCGACGCCGTAGGGTTTGCCGATCTGCGGGCCCTGCCATTGGGCGAGGAAACCGCCGCGGGCGTCGAAGACCTGCAGGCGCAGGTTTTCGCGGTCGCAGACGTAGACCCGGCCGTTGGTATCGAGGGCCAGGTCATGCGGCAGGTTGAATTCGCCCGGGCCGTTGCCGGGGGTGCCCCATTCAAACTCGTAATCGCCGCCGGCGCTGAATTTCACCACACGGGTGTTCTTGTAGCCGTCGCTCACATAGAACGAGCCATCGGGCAGGACGGCGACATCGGAGGGCAGGTTGAAGTGCGTCCGATCGGCGCCGCGCACGCCGGCCTCGCCGAGGGGGAGCAGGATCTCGCCGCGCGGCGAGCACTTGAAGACCTGATGCAGACCGACATCGGTCAGCCAGACGTTGCCTTCGCGGTCGACGGTGAGGCCGTGCGGCATGATGAAGCGACCGGCACCCCAGCGATCGAGCAGCGTACCGGTGGCGCCGTCAAAGACGCTGACCGTCGGCTCGGCGATGGGTTCGGTCGGAAAGGGGTTCGACCACTTGCGGCCGCTGCGATGGAAGACAAAGACGCGGTGGCTGGCGTCGACGCCGACGCCGGCGCAGACGCCGAGCTGGACATCGGTAGGCAGCCGGGGCCAGTTGGGCGCCACTCGCCAGGTTTCTCCGGCCGTGGCTTGGCAGGCGAGCAGAAGGAGGCAGGCAAGAGCTTGGCGCATGAGCAGACCAACGCAGCCGCGGACCGATTCTGCCGGCCGGTTCCGGGGTTTTGGCAGACGGTTGAAAAATTCCTGCCGGATCCGCGGATCGTCAGGCGGCCGGCACTTCCTTGGTCTTCGAGACCAGGCGCACCTCGGTGAGCCGCATGGTCTTGTCGACCGCCTTGCACATGTCGTAAATCGTCAGGCCGGCGACCGACACGGCAGTCAGTGCCTCCATCTCGACGCCGGTGGGGGCCACGGTTTTCACGGTGGCGGTAAGGGCGATGCCGTCGGGCTGTTCCTCGAAGTCGACGGCGACCTTGGACAGCGGCAGCGGGTGGCAGAGCGGGATCAACTGGGAAGTCTGTTTGGCGGCCTGGATGCCGGCGACGCGGGCAACGGCGAGCACGTCGCCCTTTTTCAGGCCGTTATCGCGGATGAGGCGCAGGGTTTCCGGCTGCAGGTGCAGGAAGGCGGCGGCGACCGCCTCGCGTGCCAGCGGTGGTTTGGCGGAGACATCGACCATGGCGGCGCGGCCGGCGGCGTCGAGGTGGGTCAGTTCAGGCATGGTCCAGCATAGCCCGGTGGGGGCGGCGTCACGAAAGGAAAACATCGCGGTTCGCGTATTTTTACCGTCCCCCACGAGTCATGAACTTTCCCTGGCAGCCCCTGCACTCGCGTCGCGCCCTGCTCCGGCAGAGCTCGGCAGGCTTTGGTTATCTGGCCCTGCGCGGCCTGCTCGGGGCGGAGACGGTGTCCAATCCGCTGGCCGCCAAGAAGCCGCATTTCCCGGCGCGAGCCAAGCGGGTCATCTTCCTGTTCATGAAGGGCGGGCCGTCGCATGTCGACACCTTTGATCCCAAGCCCCTGCTGGATCGCGACCACGGCAAGCCGCTGCCCTTCGCCCTGCCGCGCGTGACCTTCGCCAAGACGACGACGCTGTTCAAGTCGCCGTGGAAATTCAAGCAGCACGGCGAGAGCGGCCTGCCGGTGAGTGAACTGTTCCCGCACGTGGCACGTTGTGTCGATGACCTCTGCATCGTTCGTTCGCTGCATGGCACCAATCCGGCCCATGGCGGAGCCCTGCTGAAGATGCACACGGGCAGCGACACCTTTGTGCGTCCGAGCATGGGCGCCTGGGTCAGCTACGGTCTCGGCACGGAAAATGCCGATCTGCCGGCCTTTGTGACGATCTGTCCGACGCTCGCCCACGGCGGCGTCAACAACTGGGGTTCGGCCTTCCTGCCCGCCTGGGCGCAGGGCACGCCGCTTGGCAATGCCAGCGTGCCGGCCGACCAGGCCGTGGTGCGCCACATTCGCGGGCCGCATTCGGTGAGTCCCATCCAGCGCCTGCAGCTCGACCTCGCCGCCAAGATGGGCCGCGAGCATCTGGGCGAGGCCGGCGATGCCGCGCTTGAGGCGCGCATCGATTCCTTTGAGCTCGCCTTCCGCATGCAGACCGCCATGCCGGAACTGCAGGATCTGAAGGGCGAGACCGAAGCCACCCGCAAGCTCTACGGGCTCGATGATCCGGTGACTTCAAACTTTGGTCGCCAGTGCCTGATGGCGCGGCGTTTCGCCGAGCGCGGCGTGCGTTTCATCCAGGTGACCCACAGCGACGGCGAAGTGCAGTGGGACCAGCACAGCAACCTGATCAAGGGGCACACCAAGAATGCCGCCGAGGTCGACAAACCGATCGCCGGCCTGCTGCACGATCTCAAGTCGCGCGGCCTGCTGGAGGACACGCTGGTGCTCTGGGGCGGTGAATTTGGCCGCACGCCGGTGGCGCAGGGCAAGGCTGACGGCCGCGACCACAACCCGGAAGGGTTCACCATGTGGATGGCTGGTGGCGGGGTGAAGGGCGGCTACGCCCATGGCGCCACTGACGACTACGGCTACTACGCGGCGGAGAACAAGGTGCACGTGCACGACCTGCATGCCACCCTGCTGCACCTACTCGGCCTCGATCACGAACGCCTGACCTATCGCCATGCCGGCCGCGACTTCCGTCTGACCGATGTCGAGGGGCACGTGGTAAAGGAAATCTTCGCCTGAGGCAGGGCTAGACGGTGCGCGCGGCAGCGGTGTGGCTTGTCCAATTCCGCCGGCAAGCCCTCAGCGGCCGTCGTTGGTGAAACGGATCTTGCCGTCCTTCGGTGCCGGTGGCCACGGCGTCTGTCCCGCAGGCCAGGACTGCGGCTGGGTGGCGCGCACGGCCTTGACATGGTCCTGAAGGGCCTGCGGCACCTGCTGATTTTCGTCGCGCCCATAGACATAGGGCAGGGCGGGATCCATCAGCACGGGGAAATCTCCGAGCGGCGGTCGCTCACTGGCGAGTTGCTGCAGCCTAGCCTTCATGCGTGCGACCAGGGCGGGGTGTTGCCCGGCAACGTCGGTGGTTTCACCCGGGTCGTTGGCGAGGTCGTAGAGTTCGTTGCGCATGAGCTTGAAATCGCCCTGGCGCAGGGTGGGCAGGCGCGTGCTGCCGGCGACCTCGATGGCGATCTCCGAACGCGGGCTGGCCTGGCCGCGGAGCAGCACGCCGCTCATGTCCAGGCCGTCCAGAGGCAGATCCTGCTGCAGCGAGCCGCCGGCCAGGGTGACGAGGGTGGGGAAGAGGTCGGTGATGTGGATGAGGGCGTTGTTGCGGCTGCCGGGTTGGATGCGCCCCGGCCAGCGCAGCACGAAGGGGACGCGGATGCCGCCTTCGAAGGTGGTGTCCTTGTGGCCGCGCCAGGGCCGGTTGACCTCGTCGGTCAGGCCGCCGTTGTCATTGGTGAAGATGACGATCGTGTTCTCGCGCAGGCCGCGGCGGTCGAGGGCGTCGAGGATGCGGCCAATGCCCTCGTCGAGGCACTTGATGGCGGCGCCACGTTTGCCGTGGCGGTCGACATGGCGGGGGATCTCCTCCAGCGGTCCGTGGATGGCGTTGAAGGCGACGTAATGAAAGAAGGGGCGGTCCGACGGCTGGCGCTCGATGAGGCGCACGGCTTCGTCGGCGATGAGATCGGTGCTGTAGCCCTTTTCCAGGACCGGCTGCTGGTTGCGATGCCAGTCGTGCACGCAGAACACCGCCGGTGCGTTGTGCGGGATGGTGTGGTTCGTGTAATCGATGCCCCAGGCATAATGCCCGTACTGATGGTCGAAACCGCGCGCCATCGGCAGGTGCTCGGGCAGCCATTCGCCGAGATGCCATTTGCCGAGCAGGGCGGTCGAGTAGCCGGTCTGGCGCAGGGCATCGGCGAGCGTGCGCTCGCGGGTGTCGAGCCCGTGGATGCGCCGCGTCGGCGTGCCGTCGGGCAGTTTCGCCAGCGGGATGCCGAGCAGTTCCAGGTAGTCGGGCTTGCCAAAATCCTCCGAGCGCCAGTCCATCCACTGCCGGAAGGGATAGCGACCCGTCATCAGCGCGGCGCGCGTGGTGGCACAGACGGGCGTGGCGTAAAACTGGGTCAGGCGCAGGCCCTCGGTGGCCAGGCGATCCAGGTTCGGCGTCAACGCCGGATCGCCGCCGTTGAAGCCGGGGTCGGCATGACCGAGGTCGTCGGAGAGGATGAGCACCACATTGGGGCGAGGCGCGGCATCGGCGACACCGGCAAGCAGCGCGAACAACAGGGGGAGCAGGCGGGCGGTCATGACAGGCTCAGGATTTCGGGGTGGCATGCCAGAGGGCGACGTTGCGGAACTGGGCGCCCTGGCCCTTGGTGATGAGGGCGACGATGCCCTTGGCATCCTTGAAGCGGGCATGCGTGGCTTCGACGACATGGCCGTCGATCTGCGCACGGTAGCGGTCGCCGCAGATCTCCACGGTCAGCTTGTGCCAGGCCTGGGGATCGATCGGCGTTTTCAGCTCGGCGATCTTGTGGGCCTTGGTGGTCTTGGCGATGCCAGACATGTGCTGAATCCAGATGCCGTCCCTGCTGATGAAGGTGCGTCCGAGGTGATGGTTCGGCGCGATCGTGTCGCGGCAGCCGAAGGCGACATGCACGGCGTCGCCGAGGCGGAATTCCGCGGTGATCACGAGATGCGTCGCTTCGAGCCGGTAGGTGCAGGACGAGGCATGATGAACCTCGGGCAGTTCATCACCGTGCAGCACCCCGTTCTCAATGCGCCATTCGCCAATGCCGGCCTGCCAGCCCTGAATCGGGCCCTTGCGGGTCGGCGGCGTCGGTTGGTCGAAGGGCGTGGCGACAATGAGCTTGTCGGGTTGGCAAAGGACCGTGGCGGGCGGTTCGGCCGCTGTGCCGGCGAGGGCGAGGCTGGCGAAGAGCAGGGAGAGGA
>JAEYYS010000487.1 GCA_023428335.1 Verrucomicrobiota bacterium
CCATCCAGCAGGAACTCGGCATCCCCACCCGCTTCATCGGCCTCGGCGAAAAAGCCGAGGACTTCCAGCCCTTCGATCCCGGCCGGTTCGTGGCGGAGTTGCTGTGAGAAACCGCCCCCTCACAGCCAACCCGTCTGATTGAGTCGGCCGGTGAGGTCCATCTGGCGTTCGAGCTGGGCGGCGTAGAGGGCGGCTTTCGCGGGGTCGGGTTTGCAGCGGGTGGTTTCGTCGAGGCGGACGAGGCGGGCGCAGAGTTCGTCGTAGCTCGTCGTCTCGGTCTGTTCATTGGCGCGCGCATAAGCGGCCTGGATGGCGGCGCCGAGCGCGGCGCCCTCGCTGGTGCTGAGGGTAACAACCTCGGCGTTGAAGCAGTCGGCGGCGATCTGGCGCCAGACGGCGCTCTTGCTGCCACCGCCAGTCAGGCGGATCTCGGAGGGATTCATGCCGAGGTCGCGGAAGCGTTTCAGGCCGTAGGCGAGGCCGAGCGTCGCGCCTTCGACCGCGGCGCGGGCGAGGTGGGCGGGCGTCAGGTTGGTGGTGCGCAGGCCGTGCAGCACGCCGCTGCCGTTGGGCAGGTTCGGAGTGCGCTCGCCATTCAAGTAAGGCAGGAAGCTGACGCCATTGGCACCGGCCGGGGCACTGGCCACCGCTGCCTCGAGCTGCTTCAGGTCCCAGCCGAACAGTTCGCGCACCTGCTCGGTGACGACGGTGACGTTCATCGTGCAGACCAGCGGCAGCCACTGGTCGGTGCTGTCGCAGAAGGCCGCCACCTCGCCCTGGCCGTCCACCACCGGGGCATCCGCGACGCCATAGAGCGTGCCGCTGGTGCCGAAGCTGGCGGTGATGACGCCCGGCTTGATGTTGCCGGTGCCGATGGCGCCCATCATGTTGTCGCCGCCGCCGGCGCTGACGATGACATCAGCCGACAGTCCCCATTCCGCCGCCAGTTCCGGGCGCAGGCGACCGTGCACGACGCGCGAGGAACCGAGCGGCGGCAGCATCGACAGCACGCGCGGATCGATGTAGTCGCAGAGCTCACGGCACCAAGTGCGCGTGCGCACATCGAGAATGCCCATGCCGGAGGCGTCGCCGAACTCCATGCGCTTGACGCCGGTGAGCCAGAAATTGAGGTAATCGTGCGGTAGCAGGATCGAGGTCGTGCGGGCAAAGTTCTCCGGCTCGCGCTGCTTCATCCAGAGCAGCTTCGGGATCGTGTAGCCGGGCAGCATGGCGTTGCCGGCGAGGGCGATGACGCCCGGTTGACCGCCGAAGTGGTGGGCGATCTCCTCGCACTGCGCCTGCGTCGAGGTGTCGCACCAGAGCTTGGCCGGCCGCACCGGCTGGTCGTCGGCCCCGAGGGCGACGAGTCCGTGCTGCTGGCCGCTGACGCCGATGCCGGCAATCTTCGCACGCCCCTGGCCGAGCTGATCCAGGCACTGGCGCACGCAGTCGCGCACCGCCTCCACCCAGGCCTGCGGGTGCTGCTCGAGGTGACCCGGCGACAGGCCTTCGATCAGGTCGTAGGCGCTGTGGCCGCTGGCCAGGATCGCGCCGCTGTCGAGATCGAGCACAATCGCCTTGCTGCTCTGGGTGCCGCTGTCGATGCCGAGGTAGTACATGATGCGTGGGGGGATGGGACCGCCATCCTATCCGCGCCCGGGCGGGACGGTCATGCATTTTCTCAATGGCCGGCGCGGAAAAATCGATTTCCGCGCCGCGCCAATCCTGAGACACTGGCCGGCATGATCGCGGTGTTTTTTCTACTCCTGGCACTGGGCATTCTCGTCCTGCCCTTTGTCGCCCTGATTTCCGCAGGCAACGCTTCCAAACTCTGCCGGGAACTCGGCGAGGAACTGCAGCGACTGCGGGAGCAGCAGGTGCTGGCGCTCGACCGCGAGCAGCGACTGGTGCGCCGGGTCGCCGATCTTGAAGAGGCCGGTCAACTCCCCGTGCCGCGACCTGCGGCCCCGGTGATCGCACCGGCTCCCACGCCCGCCCGGTCCGCCGCGGCGCCCGCGCAGCCCACCGAAGCAAAACCCGCGCCAGCGGTGCCGGTGCCGGTGCCGGTGCCGGTGCCGGTGCCACCGCCACTGCCACTGCCAGTGACAGCGCCAACCGTGCAACCGTCGCAGCCAGACATCCCGAAACCTGCGGACATCAAGCCGCCGCCCGTGCCGGTCGCTGCCACCCAGCCCGCGCCGCCCGCCCCCGTTCCGACCGCGGAGCCCGCCCTGCACATGGAGCGTTTCATGGGCGCCAAGCTCTTTGCCTGGATCGGCGGACTGGCGCTTTTCCTGGGCATTCTGTTCTTCGTCAAACTCAGCCTGGAGCGCGGCTGGATCTCGCCGGCGCTGCGCACCTGGACCGGGCTGGCGGTCGGTGCCGGCCTGGTCGGCGCCGGTTTGCGACTGCAGCGCAACCCGCTCCAGACGCCGCTCGCGCAAACCCTCTGCGCCACGGGCATCGTCGCCCTCTATGGGGTCGCCTTCGCCGCCCATGCCCTCTGGCACATCCCGCCCTTCCACCTGCAGGCCGTCACCTTCGCCTTTCTGTCGGCCGTGACCGCCGTCGCCTTCACGATCGCCGTGCGTCATCACGCCCAGGTGGTGGCGGTGCTGGGCATGCTC
>JAEYYS010000006.1 GCA_023428335.1 Verrucomicrobiota bacterium
CCTGCATGCCCACCACGGTCATCGGCTGCAGGCCCTGACCACCGGCGGCGATCTGTTCACGCATCGCCTGCGGGCTCAAACCGCCGGGCAGCAGAATCAACCGGCGCAGACGCGCCTCCGTCGGCGCATGCACCTGCGGCTGGGCGGCAGCGAGGCGGCCACCCGGCAGGGCCGGTGGCGGTTTGATCGACTTGGTCGGCTTGAGAAAGGCCGCGCCGCTGGCTGGCAGCACCTGCGGCACCGGCTCCAGGAAAAAACCCTCGCCGGTGGGCAGGGGCAGATCTTCGGCACGCGCAACCAGCGCGGTCAGACAGATGATGGCGACTCCTCGAAGCATGGACGGGTCGCGGTTTTATGCGGAAGGGGGGCAGGCGACAAGAAAAAAAATCGCCCCCGGGAAAAACCCCGGGGGCGACTGAATACCACAAGGCGGGCCTGCCAGGCTCAGGGCAGGCGCACGACCTGCACCGCGTCGAGGTGGACATTGCCCTGGGCGCCATCGGTGCGGAAGATGACGGCCGCCTCCTCGCCGGCGTTGAAGCGGAACTCACCCAGGCTGTGGGCGCCCTGCTTGCCGGCGGCGGGTTTCGACTGGTCGACGCGCAGGGTCTTTTCACCATCGGCGCTAAGCACACTGACCGGCGCGGCCTTGGCACGGTTGGCATGCGGCTGCCAGTAGATGAAGACCTCGTAGCGACCGCTTTCCTTGACGGCAAAGGAGAAGCGCGCGCTGGCGTCCTTGGCCTGGGTGTAGCTGTAGTGGTTGCCAACGTAGGGCTTGAGGCCCTCGCCCGTGGCCCAGTTGCCGGTCAGTTCGGCGTCCTCGTCATCGATGACCAGACCGTCGAGCTTCTTCGGATCAAGGCTGTCGCTGACCACCTCCGGCAGCTGGCGGGCGTTGGCCGGCAGGTAGAGCTCACCTTCCAGGCTGTCGCGGCGCATGGCACCGGGTTTGCTCATGAGGTCCTTGAGGATGTCGAGGTACTGCTCATAGACGCCGCGCGGCGTCGTGTGATGGCGCACGCTGATCCAGGCGGCCTTGCCGACCACCTCGCCCATCATGCCGCAAGTGCGCATGACGCGGGTGCTGCCAAGCGCCCAGCGGTCGACGCTGATGTTGCGACCGGCCATGAACAGGTTGCCGATGTCCTTCGAATAGAAGCAGCGGTAGGGCACCGGGTAACCGTTCTTGCGGTCGGTGTGCTTGCCGAACTCGGCGCGCGAGATGAAGGGGTTGTCGGGGAACTTGCCGGCATACTGCTCCTTCGGGTAGTGCAGGTCCTGGTCCCAGGTGGTCGGCACGCAGGCGTCGGGTTGGATGACGCCCTTGACCATGTCCTCGCCCTTGAGGATGAAGTCGCCAACGATGCGGCGCGATTCACGCGTGCCGCCGACGTAGGCCAGCCACTGCATGTCGTAGTTGCCGTACTTTTCCGGCAGATGCTTTTTCAGCGCGCTGACCGCGCCATAGACCGCGCGGAAGTTCCAGTCGCGGATGCGCTCGAGGCCGTTGATCGGATCCTGATCAAAGCCGCTCTCCCAGAACCACTCGCCGTGCACGTACTCGTCAGGATTCGGCACCGGCGTGTAACCGAGGTCGTAGCCGGTCTGATTGGCCTTGTTTTTGACGCCGGCCGGCTCCAGCGGACGCGGCTCGGGGAAATCGTCGAGCCCAAGCGGCAGCGCCCAGGGCGTCTCCGGCCAGGCCCGCGGCTGGGCGACCTTTTTCAGCACCCACATGTTGCTCATGCCCATGCGGCCCTTTTCCTCCATGAGGATTTCCGCGCCGGCCAGAGCGCCGACACTGCCATGACCGGTGCAGTCGCTGAAGAACTTGCCGCGGAAGCGGGTTTCCTTGCCCGTGCGGGTGTCGAGGCCGATGACGCTGCGCAGGCGGCGTTCACCGCCCTTCTCCATTTCCACGGCATGAACGTGGGTGTTGAGGAACAGATCAATGTTCGCCTCGGCGCGCACGATCTCCTCCTTGAGGCGGTCATTGAACTCGTCGGGCGAGGCCGCCGGGCTGTTGCTGGCGCGGTCGGCGAACTCCTCAACGATCTCGCCGAGATGCGGGTAGAGGCCGCGGCGGGTGCCGCCCATGGCCCAGACCTGAACCTCGCCGGAACCGTTGCCCCCGAGCACCGGCCGGTTCTGAATGAAGGCCACCTTCAGGCCCTGGCGGGCGCCGCTGATCGCCGCGCCCATGCCCGAGTAACCACCACCGACCACGACCAGGTCGTATTCTTCGGTCTCCGGCGCGGTCTCCGGCAGGCCGAGCGACTGGCGGCGGAGCTGGTTCGTGGCGGCAAAATCGGCCGGTGGCGTGAAAGCCGCGTCACGGGTGAGCAGCAGGGCGTCGACCCGGCCCTCGAAACCGGTCAGGTCGTGCAGGCCGAGCGACGCCTTGCCGGCCGCCAATTCCGCCTCGCCAGCCAGTTCCCAAAGCCAGTCCTTGCCCTCGGTGCCGAGCACCTTGGCGAGCTTGCCGCCGTTGACGCTGACCTGGAACTTGCCGGGCGCGCCGGGGGCTTCCCAGGGGCCGACCCAGTTCTTGGTGCGCACCCAGACGCGGTAGCGACCAGGCTCGCCCACGTTCACCTCGGTCTGCGCGTCCTTGACCGGCGTGCCCATGCCGTGGGCGAGCAGGTAGGGCGAGCCCATGATGTCGATGAACTGGGTGTCGAGCATCCAACCGCCGGGGTTGGCAAAGGATTCCGCCTCGACCCAGAGCGGCTGGGCCTGGCTGGACAGGGCTGTGGCCGCGAGCGCGGCAAGGAGGAGACGGGGTGTTTTCATGGTCGGATCTAGAGGTCAGTGTAAACGACAGTGGCCATCGCTTGCAATCACTGGATGACTGTTACAGTAACAGGCATGTCCAGCCCTTCCCTGGCCGAGATTGCCGAACGGGTCGGTGTCTCCCGGATGACTGTCTCGCGAGCCCTGCGCGGCGGGCATCACGTGGCCGCGCCGCTGTGTGAGCGCATCCTCGCCACCGCCACCGAACTCGGCTGGCAGCCGGACCCGGAGCTGACCCGCCTCATGGCGCGCCTGCGCGAGGGTCGCCGAACGGCCGAGTCCCCCGCCCTCGCCTTCATCTGGTCGGACCGGCGCGAGGCCGCCGTCCGCTCCCCCTGGGGCCTCGAACTCCTTGAAGGCGCCGCGCGTCGCGCCACGGCACTCGGCTACCGCCTTGAGGAATTTCAGCTCACCGCCCGCGGCATGAGCGGCCGGCGCCTGTCGGAAATCCTCGTCGCCCGCGGCATCCGCGGCCTGATCCTGTCGCCCCTCATCTCGCGCAGCCGCGCCCGCGTGCCCATCCACTGGGAGGACTTCAGCAG
>JAEYYS010000069.1 GCA_023428335.1 Verrucomicrobiota bacterium
CGATCCTCCCACAGCGTGCCCTTGCGCTGGTGCACCTTGTTGAACCACTGCGTGAAACGCTGTTTGAGCGTCTTCATGAACAGCGAGATGTCCCACATCCGCCGCAGGTAGCGCTCGCGCACCGCCGTCTGCGCCAGGGCCACGCTGGCGGCGGCTGAGCCCGCCCTTGCCACCGAATCCAGGTCATCTTCCAGGCGTGCCGCCTCCAAGTCGCCGAGCGATTCACGCACGATCGTCACCAATTCCGCATTCGACGGCAGCACCTCCGGCTTCTTCGGCACCCCGACGAGCAGGTGGAAGTGGTTGGACATCACGCAGTAAGTCACCACCCGCAGGCCGCAAAAGCGCTCATACATGCGCATGAACCGCACAAAGGCCTGCTTCTCCGCCTGCCCGAAGACAAAGTCGCGGTTCACCACCCGCGAGACGCAGTGGTAATAAGCCGTGCCCGAGCACGCCCCGTCCGGAGCCTTGAGCCGCCTCTGTCGCATGGCACAAACAACCCCAGCAAGCCACCGCGTCAATCTTTTTCTCAATAAAGGGACAGACACTTTATAGAAGATTGCACCAATGTCCCATGGGACCTGCTGTGCCGAGGTGGGCCATGACGCGAGGGGGCCTGCCGCAGCCCCCTGCCGAATCCGGCTTGCCAAGCGGGCGGCAACATGAAAGAACAAGGCATGGAGTCGCATGAAGTCATTCGCGAGGCGCTGGAGCGCACCACGGCCAAGGAGGTGGCCAACCAACTGGGCGTCTCGCTGTCGCTGGTCTACAAGTGGTGTGGCCTGGATCCGCGCGAGGGTGGCGCCACCTCGAATCCGCTGGAGCGCGCGCGTCAGCTCTATGAGAGCACCGGTCATGAGGCGCTGGTGCAGTGGCTCTGCCACAAGGCCGAGGGTGTCTTCGTGAAAAATCCGCCCACCGGCCGCAAGCCAGGCCGCGAGGTCATGCCGGCCACCCAGGAGATCGTGCAGAAGTTCGCCGACCTGCTCGCCGCGATCAGCCAGGCGGCGGCAGACAATCGCATCAGCGAGGCCGAGGCAAAAGCCATCCGGCGCGAATGGGATGAATTGAAAAGCCACACCGAACGCTTTGTGAAATGGTGCGAAGCCGGCGATTTCGAGCACTTGTCCGAAGACCTCTCCTCGCTTTCCTGAACGCTTCCGCATGTCCGACCTGAAAACCTACCTCACCGACCGCGCCGCCTTTGTCGACGCCGCCCTCGATCGCCTGATTCCCGCCGCCGATACCCCGCCCGCGACGATTCACCGGGCCATGCGCCACAGCCTCTTCGCAGGTGGCAAGCGCCTGCGGCCCATCCTCTGCCTGGCCGCCGCCGAGGCCTGCGGGGGCAGTCGCGAGGCCGCCGCTTTTGCCGCCTGCGCGGTCGAGTGCCTGCACACCTACTCGCTGATCCATGACGACCTGCCGAGCATGGACAACGACGACTTCCGCCGCGGTGTGCCAACCTGCCACAAGGTTTATGGCGAAGGTGTTGCCATCCTCGCCGGCGATGCCCTGCAGGCCCTAGCCTTTGAGCTGCTGGTGAAAACGCCGGTGACCGTTCGTTATGGCGCCGGCGATCTCGTCGCCGAACTGGCACGCACCGCCGGCAGCCTGCACCTCGTCGGTGGCCAGGTCGCCGACCTGGAGGGCGAAGGCCAAAAGCTGCCGCTGGAGGCGCTGCGCTTCATTCACGAAAACAAAACCGCCACCCTGCTGACGACCAGTCTCGTCCTCGGCGGCATGAGTGCCGACGCCCAGTCGGAAGAACTGCAGGCGCTGCGCACTTTTGGCATGGCCACGGGTCTCGCCTTTCAGATTCTCGACGACATTCTCGACGTCACCCAGACCAGCGAGAAGCTCGGCAAGAGCGCCGGCAAGGATCTGGCGGCGGAAAAATCCACCTACCCCGCCCTCATCGGCCTGGACGCGTCGCGTGCGGAAGCCCAACGCCTCACGCAATCGGCGCATGACGCGCTTGCCGTGTTCGGCGCGCGCGGCGCGCGTCTGCGCGAGCTCGCCGACCACCTGCTGGCGCGGGATTATTGAGGCTGCCAGTTTTCAATCGCAAGACAGGCCGCACCGAGCGCGCCAGCCTCCTCGCCAAGCATGGTAAGTTCAACCCGCGGCGGCGTGCCCTGCAAAGCCGGCACCTGGCGATCGACCTGTCGCAGGATTTCCAGCCCCAACTCATCGCCCAGCTGGCAGATGGGGCCGTGCAGGACAAAGACCTCGGGATCGAGCAAAAGCTGCAGGCAGCCGATGACGCGGGCGAAGTCCGCCGCGACTTCCTCCATGCGCTCGGCAGAGCGCCCGCGCAATTCAGCAAAGGCGTCGAGCAGGTTCACCGGCACCGGTGCGCCCTCGCTCAGCCCAGCCAGGCGGCGGTAACTCGCCGGCGCCGAGATGAGATCGCCGAGTTCCAGGCCGGGGCGCGACGGGCAGGGCCAAAAACCGAGTTCGCCGGCGGCGTGGCGCGCGCCCGTGGCGACGTTGCCGCCGTGGACGAAGGCCGCATTGAAGCCGAAGCGGGCACCGAGAATGACGTAATCCTTGAGCCGGTGCTGCAGGCCGTACCAGCGTTCCGCCAGGGCGATGGTGCGCAGGCCTTGTTCCAGCTGCACAGGCACGGCGGTCGCGCCTTCGAGCAGGCGGGCGACCGGAATGTCGCGCCAGTCCTGAATGAAGCGGTAGTTCAGGGCCACGCCCTCGCGGGCATTGACCAGACCGGGCGCACCGATGCCAACTCCGAGCAGGGGTGTCGACATGCCGGAGGAGAGGATATAAAACACCTTTTGCACCGTCTCGATCACGCGCGCCGCATTGATGTTGGGCGGCAAAAATTCGTGGTAGCGCGTGATCACCTTGCCGGCGAAGTCCACCGCCACACCCCAGATGCCGCCGCCGTGAAACTCAATGCCGGCAAACCAGCCAGCATCGGCACAGGGACGCAACAGGCGTTTCGGCCGGCCCACGTGACCGAGTTCCTGGCCGGATTCCTGAACCAGACCTCGCTTGATCAGGGTATCCACGTAGATCCCCATGGTCGATGCGGAAATGCCCATGGATCGGGCTAGGGAGGATCGGGAATTGGCGCGCCGAGTGCGCAAATGCAGGACGCACTCCGCCAATTGCTGTTGAAACTCGTCGGGCTTGTAGCGCATCTTGATCAACAGGACGGCCCGAGAGCGGCGCGAATTACGATTATTGTCATAATAGTGAGTATTTCACGCAATTTTTAAATTGCAAATCCTGTCGGAAAACATTTTCTCAAATTTGCAACGCCCGACTGCGCTACGAAAAACACTGGCCTCGGCTTGGCGATGCTCGGAGTACGCTTGCGGGCTGCCTCCGAATTCTGCCTAAGACATTGGGTGGTCGCCGCAGCAACTCGTCTCCTTGATCGGCCGCTTGTCAGAAAACGTCGTTGTTGCGGCGTATGTGTCCCATGTCCTTGATCGCCCAGGAAAACGCCCTGCCCGGCTCCACTGACTGGCAACTCACCCGTGTCCGTCTGGATTCCAGCACCGGCTTTCGATCCCCCGGCATCGAGGGCTGGTGCTCGCGTCAATCCGTGCAAGCCGGCGAGACACTGGACTTCTTCGTCAGCACCCGGCCAACCGCGCGCTTCAAGCTGGAGATTTTTCGCACCGGCTACTACCAGGGGCGCGGCGCGCGTCTGATGACGGAACTCGGCCCCTTTGAGGGCGTCGAACAGCCGGTGCCGGAACCCCAGCCGGACACCCGGTTGGTGGAGTGCGTCTGGACGAAGACGACGAGCCTGACGATCCCGGGCGACTGGCTGAGCGGCGTCTATCTCGGCCGCCTGACCACGCTACCCGACGCACCCGACCAGCCCTACTGGCAGAGTTATGTGGTTTTCATCGTCAAGGACGACCGGCCGGCCAACATCCTGCTGCAGTGCAGTGACAACACCTGGCAGGCCTACAATCGCTGGCCGGTGGACACCTCGCTGTACATCCATCCCAAGGGTGGCCAGGGCCCGTGGCCGCATGTCAGCTTTGACCGGCCCTACGCGAAGTACGCGCAGATTTACGAGAACCCGCAGTCGGTGGGCAGCGGCGAGTGGCTGTGCTTCGAATTCCCCATGGCCTACTGGCTGGAGCAGCAGGGGTACGACGTCAGCTACTGCTCGAACAGCGACATGATCACGCCGGATCGCGGCTTGAAGTGCAAGGCCTTCATCAGCATTGGCCACGACGAGTACTGGGACATCCGCCAGCATGAAAGCGTCGTAAAAATGCGCGAGGCCGGCGTCAACCTGCTCTTCCTCTCCGGCAACAGCGTCTGCTGGGTCACCCCCTTCTCGGCCAATGCCGACGGCACGCCGAACCGGCGCATCTTCCGTGGTGGCCCCTATGGCGGCGAGCACGAGCACGCCGTTATCCGCGAAACCCAGCACGGCCCCTTCCCTCAGCGCGGCCCCGATGAAGGTTACCTCATGGGCGCCCGCAATGTCCGGCCGGTCAACGGCGGTGGCGACTGGGTCTGCGTCAAACCCGAGCACTGGCTGTTTGAAGGCACCGGCATGAAGGCCGGCGACGCCATTCCAGGGCTCATCGGCTGGGAGTACCACGGCGATCCTCCCGCCGATCTGCCCGGCTTGGAGGTGGTCGCCGCCGGAACGGCCTGGCAGGGTGGCCGTGTGCCCCAGCAGTGGACCGCGACGATTTACCCCGGCCCCAAGGGCAACTTTGTTTTCAACGCTGCCACCATCTGGTGGGGACTGGGCATGAGCAAGCCCCCCGGCACCCTGCCCGTCTGGAGTCACTACTCACGCCCGCACGGTCCGGATGTCCGCATCCAGCGCATCACCGAAAACCTGCTGCGCCGGGCCTTGGGGTGAAGCGCAACTGCAGCGACATTCCGGCACAATTGTTTGGCTTAAGCTCGGCCAAGTTGGGTCGATTTTGCCCTTTGCAAGATCGGCTCGAGTTTCGTGCAAACATTGCAATTCATTGCTTTCCATGGATTAGCAACAATGGGCACTGCTTTGGCACGCGGGTTGCAGAAGTTGGGGGCTGTCATTCGACAACCCCACAAACCTACCTCCTGCCATGCAACTCCTGCGTTCCAACCCTGCCTTCCACCTCGGCCGCGTCGCCGATTTCGATTCTTGGGTGCGCCAACCTTTCGCCGCCTTCCCGCTCATGGGACAGTGGCTGAGCGAGGTGCTGCCCGGCCTGCATCAGGGTCGCCCGGCGGCCGACGTGTTTGAGGATGCGGACCACTACTACATTCGCCTTGAACTGCCCGGCGTGAAAAAGGAGGACCTCAAGGTCGAGGTCCAGGACCGTCTGCTGCAGTTGAGCGCTGAACGGCGTGCAACGAGCGGCGGTCAGGACACTTCGTTCGCCTTGACGCGCTCCCTCGCGGTGCCGGAAGGCGTCGCTGCCGACAGCATCTCCGCCAAGCTCGAAAACGGCCTGCTGCAGATCACGCTGCCCAAGCAGGAGCAGCGCAAACCCCGCAGCATCGAAATCCAATAACCCCCTTCAACAGCCATGACCGC
Source organism: Verrucomicrobiota bacterium (assembly GCA_023428335.1). GTDB lineage: Bacteria > Verrucomicrobiota > Verrucomicrobiia > Verrucomicrobiales > Verrucomicrobiaceae > Prosthecobacter. The sequence continues at coordinate 5,537 of JAEYYS010000069.1, forward strand.
CAACACAGAATCCCCCAACACCACCACCGAAGCCGCCTGGCGCAAGCCGATCTACCGCGTGCTCGATGGCCGCGACGCCTACGAAGTGCACGTCGAACTGCCAGGCGTGCCCAAAACCGGTGTGTCAATCCGCCTTGAGGACGGCGTGCTCGCCATCCATGGCCGCCGCGAGCCGGTCGTGCCGACCGGATGGAAACCGCTGCACTGCGAGATCCCCGTCGGGGACTACCAGCTGCGCCTGCGCCTCAACACACCGGTTGACGAGAACCGACTCGAGGCCCGGCTGGAGCAAGGCGTGCTGAACCTGCGTTTGCCGCTGCGTGAGACCGCCCGGCCACGACGGATCGAGATCCAGTGAAGGCCTGCTTCCTGACGCGCGGAGCCTGCGGGCTCCGCGCTTTGTTCAGCCTCAAAGCGCCGGCATGGCACGCTGCAGGGCGGCGAGGAAGCGATTCTCCTCCGGCGTCAAACCATCGCGAGCCAGCAGGTTGGTGACCACGCCAAGCGCCTCTGCCTGGCTGGCGTCATCGGTGAAAAACGCCGCGCACTGAGCCAGGTAGGCAAGGCGGGTCTCCTCATCGGCCTCGGCGAAACGCCGGGCCCGCGCGAAGGATTTTTCCAGGAAGAGGCTCTTCGGATAGTCCGATTGCCAACCCTCGGCGATGAAGGCCGACTCAATGAGCGCCTCCTCGGTGAGCGAGATGTGGCCGTCGGCGTACAGGGAGAGGGTGAGGAGGTCGAAGAGGGCCTCGCGCTGGGGCTGGGTCATGGCGTGCGACTCTCATTCTACACGCCGCCGCACGCCCGCGCCAGCGCGATGCTCAGGGGGAGCCGAGCAGGCGGCGGGCCTTGTCGGCGGTGAGCCCCATGGCGGGCAGTTCAAAATCCAGGGTGTCGCCGTTTGGACGGAAGCCGCCACCGTCAACGTCGACGTAGATCGGGTTGTTGTAGGCGCAGGGGCGCATGCGCGCGTAGTCGCTGGTGCCGAAGCCGGTCTTCATGTCGCCGTCTTCATCGATCGCCACGACAATGAGGTGGGCATCCTCCTGGAGCGGGATGCGCAGAACCTGGTCGAATTTGACGACGCCGTTCTGGAACATCTGCGGATGGGTGGCGCGGGTGAAGTTGAAGTCTGGATGCGGGCGGCTGTTCACCAGCACCTGGACGCGGTCGATGTCCATCCAGTCGGTGCACTGAACACGCACCTTGAGATCGACACCGCCGGCGGCGCGCACGTCATCACCGGCGGTCTTGCCGTCGGGCGTGGACACTTCGAGGAAGGGACCGGTGGTGAGGACGATGTTGCCGGCCTTGGCACGCGGAGCGAGCTGGGCCCAGTCGATCTGCGCCGGGTCGTCGGTGGGGCTGGGCAGGTAGATGCGCCAGGAGCCGACACCGTTGCCGTACACGCTGTGGGCGTCGGCGACGCCGACGGCGACCAAGCGATGGCCCTGATTGAGCAACTGACGCCAGAGGAACTCGCGCACGTAGGAGACCTTGGCGGCAAGGGCGCCGGCCGCGCGGGTGACACTGAAGGGGGCGTCGGCGAGGATGTTGGTGCCGGGGCCGTTCTGCGATTCGCTGCCGTCAATCATCGCGCCGACGCCGACAAAGCCGCCGTCCGCAAGGCCATCGCCGTTGCGGTCAATGAACATGTTGGAGAGGTCGGGATGATTGAACTGAATCCAGCGGTCGGCGCGTTCGCCCTGCCAGCGGCGCAGGGTGAGGGCGGTGATGCGCGGGTCATCGTTCCACTCCGGCGCACCGCCGTCCTGGGCGAGCGGGTCGGGCTCGAAGGGGAAGGCATTGAAGTGCTGGCGGCGGCCGGTCAACTCGACCCCCTTG
>JAEYYS010000143.1 GCA_023428335.1 Verrucomicrobiota bacterium
GGTAGCGGAGTCGGCGCAGAATTCGTCGGCACGGTGGATCATCGCCTGAATCATGCGGCCAATTTGCAAGGACATCTCATCACCGCCCCCCGCCCCTCACAGCACCTTCGCCTCGGTCTTCTTCACCCGGCGGATGAGTTCGGCGACAATGTGATCGACCGTGACGCCCTCGGCTTCGGCGTGGAAGGTGGGCACGAGGCGGTGGCGCAGGGCGGGCGCGGCGAGGGCCTCGATGTCATCGAGGGTGACGTGGGTGCGTCCCTGCAGCAGGGCGCGCACCTTGCCGGCGAGCACAAGCATCTGACTGGCGCGCGGTCCGGCGCCCCAGCTGAGCATCTCCTTCACGTAGGGCAACGCGTCGGGCTCGTTCGGCCGGGTGGCGCGCACAAGGTCGAGCACGAAGTCGGTGACATGATCGGGCACCGGCACCTTGCGGGCGAGCGCCTGAGCGGCCTGCAGTTCCTCGGCCGTGATGACGGGCTGGATTTCCTCCTGCGCGCCGCCGGTGGTGCGGGCGATCACCTCGCGTTCCTCCTCGCGGCTTGGGTAGTCCACCTTGATGAGGAAGAGGAAGCGATCCTTCTGCGCCTCGGGCAGCGGGTAGGTGCCCTCCTGTTCAATGGGATTCTGGGTGGCGAGCACAAAGAAGGGCTTGGGTAGCGGGAAGGTCTCTTGGCCGACCGTGACGCTCTTTTCCTGCATCGCCTCCAGCAGGGCCGCCTGGGTCTTGGGCGGCGTGCGGTTGATTTCGTCGGCAAGCAGGATCTGCGAGAAGATCGGGCCGGGCTGGAACACCAGCTTGCGGCGGCCGGTCTCGGCATCCTCCTGGATGATCTCGGTGCCGGTGATGTCGGCCGGCATCAGGTCCGGGGTAAACTGGATGCGACGGAAGCCGAGGTGCATGGCATCGGCCAGCGACTTGACCAGCAGGGTCTTGGCCAGGCCGGGCACGCCCTCAAGCAGGCTGTGACCGCCGGCGGCGATGGCGATGAAAACCTGCTCAATGACGGCGTCCTGCCCGACAATGCGCTTGCTCAGGGCGGTCTTGAGCTTGTGGTAACCTTCGACGAGGGCGGCGGCGGATGCGGTGTCGGACATGGGGGGCGGAGTCTAGTGGAGACGAAGCCCTGACGCGGTTTCTTTCCCGGCGCCGGGCTGCCCGACCATGGCGGGCGTGCCGGACCTGTCATTTGAAAAAAGCGGAACCCCCGTCTGGACGGGCTGGAGTTTTGCCGGAAACGTTGCCACTTCGAAACTTCCTCCGGTCCTTCATCCCAGCTTCAGACGGCCGGCACCAGTCTGGGGACATTCCGACAACCGGCAAAAAACATCATCGCCACTGTCCCACTTCTTGCATAAACTGCCGGTCAATTCCGTCCTACCCCTCATGAAACGCTTTTTGCTGACGGCGCTGTGCGGCCTGCTCGCCGGCGCCAGCCCGGCCCAGGTAACCTCGCCGATTGTCGGCTTCCTGACCCTGCACCTGCAACCGGGCACGAACTTCATCGGCTTCGCCCTGCTGCCGGGCCTCGAACTGCAGACGACCTTCACCATCGCTGCCGGCAACCGCCAACAGATCTTCCTGCAGGGCGACCACCTGACGCTGACCGATGATCAATTCAGCGTCGGAGCAAGGCCGACGCATGCCGTGGAAATCGTCAGCGCCGGGACGGGCGAGGGCTTCACCAGCATCATCACGGCGACCGTGGCGACAGGTCGCCAGCTCAGTCTGGCCGAAGCCGTGCCGGCCGGGGTTGCCGATGGCGCCACGCTCAAGGTCTGGCGGCTGTGGACCTTGGGAGAGGTGTTTGGCGCAGAGAACCAGGCCGGATTGACCGGTGCGGAAACCGCCGGTGAGGCCGATCTGGTACTGCTGCCCAATGGCGACGCTTTTGACCGCTACTTTTATTGCACCGGTGGCGCCCTTGGACAGGGCTGGCGGCGCGACGGCGGCGGCACCACGGATCAGGCGGACGTGCCGGTGCTGCTCGGTGGCGGCGCGGCCCTGTTCGCCCGCTCCGCCAAGTCCGTGATCCTCACCGGTCAGGTCAAACCCGGCCGCACCCGCGTGCAACTGGGCACGGGCCACAATTACGTGGCCAACCTCTGCCCGGTCAATGCGGCCGGCGAAAATGCCTCCAGCGAAGGCAGGACGCTCGGCAACTCCGGCCTCGCCGCCGGCCTGCAAGGCGCGGCCGTCTCGGAACAGGCCGACCTCGTTCTGCTCTGGAACGGCAGCGGCTACGATGCCTACTTTCACTCGACGGGCGGCCCGCTCGACAGCGGCTGGCGCAAGGTCGGGGCCGGCGGCGTCGACCAAGCCGGCGTCGCTCTGCCCGATGGCGCCTTTGTCATCCTGCGCCGCGGCGCCCCCCTGACCCTGGCCCTCGATCAGGGCAACTTCTGAACCGGACTGCGATGAAACACGCCCTTCTTTCCTGCCTCGCATTCGGGTTCGCCATCGCCTGCCCGGCGGCGACGCTGACCGTGTCCAATGCCACCTCCGCCGGCAACGGCTTCCATGGCATCGCCACCGAAGCCGGCGCCCTGCTGAGCCCCGGCCAGGCGCGCGGCGTGCTCGGTCGCATGACGCTGAATGACGGCGAGATCGACACCCTCGTCGAAGCCGGCAACCTCGCCGCGCTCGACGCGGCCTTTCAGCCCTTCGGCAGCGACTTCGCCCTTGAACTGAGCGAGAGCGGCCCGGCCGGCGCCTTCGAAAAAAGCGTCACGGCTGACAGCCGCGTCTCCATCAACAACTTCGGTGGCAGCCCGGTGCATCTTTGGATCCACCTCGGCGCCGATCGTGGCACGGCCCCTCAGTACCTGCTGGCGAAATTGAACACCAGCTTTCCCACCGATGCCGAGGAAGCGCCGCCTGCCTTCGCCAGCCTGGCCCTGCGCCCGGACAACATCGCCCTGCTCCACGCCGGCAGCCTGGCCGGCAGCCACGACTACGGCCTGGGCGGCGGCGCCACCTCCACCCTGCGCCTGCAGCCCCCCGACGGCGCTCCCAACAACCTGCCGGTCGCCCAGGACCTGGCGCTGCAGGTTCTCGCGGGCGTCACCTTCGCCAGTCAGGTGACCGCGACCGATGCCGACCTGGATGCCCTCGAGTTCCTCCAGGTCAGCACCCCCACCAAGGGACTGCTCGTCTTCAATGACGACGGCAGCTTCACATACACCGCCGGCGCCGAAGAAAGCGGTCAGGACAGTT
>JAEYYS010000157.1 GCA_023428335.1 Verrucomicrobiota bacterium
CCACCACCGTAGCCGCCGCGGCCACCGCCGCCGCCGCCACCGTAGCCGCCGCGACCACCGCCGCCGCCACCACCGTAGCTCGGGCGCTCTTCCTTCGGACGCGCCTCATTGATCGTCAGGGCACGGCCGCCGAAATCCTGGCCATTGAGGCCATTGATCGCCGCGGTCATTGCCTCGGGGGTGTCCATGGAGACGAAGGCGAAGCCGCGCGGGCGGCCGCTTTCACGGTCCATGGGGAGGAAGACGTCGGTGACGCCGCCATACTGGGAAAACAGATCGCGAAGATCCGCTTCGGATGCCTTGAAGGGGAGGTTCCCCACATACATTTTCGTGTTCATTGTCGATGATGCTGGATGTGTCTCCTCTCTGGAGCCGCCAGAAACCTCACCGACGATGCACTCACCTGATGAATCTTCTGACCTGACTTTCAAACAGGTGGACTGGGAAAATCTCCCCGATCCACCAGAGAATGCAAGCAGAAATCGCAATTTTGCTCAGCCCGCCCTCCCCTCGGCCATGAGCGACTCGATCGCGTCCGGCTCGATCGGGATGTCCGCCATGAGGTCGGTGTTGGCGGTTTCGCCGATAAGAATGTCGTTCTCCAGGCGGATGCCGATGTCTTCCTCGCGGATGTAAATGCCCGGCTCGACGGTGAGCACCATGCCGGCGCGCAACGGCTCCCAGGTGGCGCCGACGTCGTGCACATCGATCCCCAAATGGTGGCTGGTGCCGTGCGGGAAGTACTTCTTGAACAGCGGATTGTCAGGATCCTGCTTCTCGACGGCATCGCGGTCGAGCAGACCGAGACCGATCAGCTCCGAAGTCATCAAGCGGCCGATTTCCTCCTGGTACTCGCGCAGCAGCACGCCCGGCCGCAGCAGGTCGCAGGCGGCGCGGAAAACGTTCAACACCGCCTGGTAAACCTGGCGCTGGCGCGGCGTGAAGCGACCGCTCACCGGGATCGTGCGGGTGAGGTCGGCATTGTAGTTGGCGTACTTCGCGGCGACATCGAGCAGCAGCAGGTCGCCGTCCCGGCACTCGGCGTCGTTGCTGTGGTAATGCAGCACGCAGGCGGAGGCGCCCGAGGCGATGATCGGTGGATAGGCAAAGCCACCGGCACGCTGACGCAGGAACTCGTGCGCGAGTTCGGCCTCAACCTCATACTCATGCACGCCGGGGCGGACAAACCGGCAGACGCGGCGAAAGCCGTCGCCGGTGATGCGCATCGCCTCACGCAGGGCGTCGATCTCAGCCGGCTGCTTCACCAGGCGCAACTCATGCATGAGCGGCGCCAGCCGGCGCAGGTCGTGCAGCGGATACTCGCGGCGGCAGCGACGGGCGAAGCGCAGCTCGCGGGTCTCCGTTTCGATGACGGCGCGCGGATGCTCGTTGCCATTCAGATACACCGGCCCCGCCTGGCACATGCACTGACGGAAGACCCCCTCGAACTCGTGCAGCCAGCAGATGCGACCGATTCCCGAACGCGCGGCGGCCTGCTCACGCGTCAGCTTGGCTCCCTCCCAGAGCGCGATTTGCTCGTTGGTCTCGCGCACAAACAGGATCTCGCGCTGGCGCGGATCAGGCGCGTCGGGAAACAGCAGCAGGATCGTCTCTTCCTGATCAATGCCGCTCAAATGATAGAGGTCGCTGTTCTGGACGAAGCCGAGCATGCCGTCGGCATTCGTCGGCAGAACGTCATTGGCCTGAACGAGGACAAGGGCGCGCGGCGGCAGCAGGGCCTGCAGGCGCCGGCGGTTGGCGGTGAACAGTTCGGCGGGGAGCGGCGTGTAGCGCATGGCGCGGGATTCTGGACGGGGGCCGGCCAAAGCACAAGCCGCAGTCCGCGGAACCGCCGGCAGAAAAAAGGGCGGGCTCGCAGGCCCGCCCCGGTGCATGCGATGGACACCGACTTCAGATGAAGTCGTTGATCAGGTTCTCCAGCATCTCCTGGCGACCCGAACCGATGGTCGGCTCGCCCTGCTGCAGGATGTACGCCTCCAGTTCCTCGAAGCTGGTCGAGCGCGACTCAACCTTGGCACCGATGCCGCTGTCGAAGGTGCTGTAGCGCTGCTTGCGGAAGGCCTGCCAGCGACCATCCTCCAGGATCGCCGCGGCGATCTTGAGACCACGGGCGAAGGCGTCCATGCCGCCGATGTGGGCGTGGAAGAGATCGACCGGTTCAAAGGACTCGCGACGCACCTTGGCGTCGAAGTTGAGGCCGCCCGTGGTGAAGCCGCCGCTGCGCAGCAGGACAAGCATCATCTGCGTCGTCAGGTAGATGTCGGTCGGGAACTGGTCGGTGTCCCAGCCGATGAGCTCGTCGCCGGTGTTGGCGTCGACCGAACCGAGCGCGCCGGCCGCCGTGGCGACCTCCATCTCATGCCACATGCTGTGGCCGGCGAGGGTGGCGTGGTTGGTCTCCAGGTTGAGCTTGAAGTGCTCGGTCAGCCCGTGCTCGCGCAGGAAGTTCAGGCAGGCGGCGGCGTCGCTGTCGTACTGGTGGGTGGTCGTCTCACGCTGCTTCGGCTCGATGTAGAAGGGGCCCTTGAAGCCGATCTTCTTTTTGTACTCAACTGCCATGTGCAGGAAGGCGGCCAGGTGGTCGATCTCGCGCTTGAGGTCGGTGTTCCAGAGGGTCGAGTACCCCTCGCGACCGCCCCAGAAGGTGTAGCCCTCGCCACCGAGGCGGTGGGTGACCTCCATTGCTTTCTTCACCTGCGCGGCGGCATAGGCATAGACATTGGCGTTCGGACTGGTCGCCGCG
>JAEYYS010000170.1 GCA_023428335.1 Verrucomicrobiota bacterium
GAGGCGGCCGCCGCTGGAGCGCTGGCCGCCGCCCTGGAGGAGGCCGCCGCCGCCGATCTGCAGGTTCTGCTGCTTGTCGAACAGGCCGACGACCTGCCCCTTTGGCGCGAGCGCCTCGGTTTCCTCGGCAACCACCTGCTGGTTCTGGCCCAACCCCTGCACGAACTCGAACTCCTGCAACTGCTGCCCCTGCTCGCCGGCAAGCGCCACCTGGAACAGGCGGTAGCCCTGATGGCTGGCAGTGCCGCGCCGGCAGAGAGTGCACCGGTCGAAACCCCTGCCAAGGACCTCATCCTGGTGGTCGACGACGATGAAACCATCGCCCAGATCATGACCCAGGTTTTGGTCGCCCACCAGCGCGCCACCCTCACCGCCCCCAACGCCGATGAAGCCTGGCGGCTCTGGCGCCGCCACCGCGACCGCATCCGCCTGGTCATCACCGACATCAACATGCCGGGTGGCGCCAACGGTGTGGAGCTGGCCCGGGCGATTCATCAGGATGACCCCGCCATGCCGGTCATCTACACCAGCGGCCAGCGCGCCACCGCCCTCCATTCCGCGCTCAAGGCGGGGGTCAATTACCTGCCCAAACCCTTTGGCATGAACGACCTGCTGCGTGTCGTCCAGCTCAATCTTGAGGCGCACAAACCGCAATGAGCACCGTCGCCGCAGCCCGGCCTCCTCCCCAGCGAGCGCCCCTTGCCGAGACGGAGCGTCTGGCCGCGCTGCACTCCTATGAGGTGCTGGATTCGCTGCCCGAAGCCGCCTTCGATGCCCTCACGCAACAGGCCGCCGAGATCTGCGAGACACCGATCGCTGTTCTGACCCTGGTCGACGCAACACGCCAGTGGTTCAAATCCGTGCACGGCCTCAGTGTGCGCGAAACACCGCGCGACATTGCCTTCTGCGACCATGCCATCCGCGGTGAGGACCTGTTCGTGGTCGAGGACGCCGGACACGCCCCCGCGTTTCGCAGCAACCCCCTGGTCAACGGCGAACCGCACATCCGCTTCTACGCCGGCATGCCCCTGATCAATGCCGATGGCGCCGCCCTCGGTTCCCTGGCGGTGATTGACCGCCGACCGCGGCGATTGAGTGAGGCGCAGACCCAGGCCCTGCGCCTCTTGGCGGACCGGGCTCTCGACCAGTTGGAGTTGCGCCTGCAGCATCTGCGGCTCGAGCGCGCGCTCGTCGAGCAGCGACGCCTGCACACCGAACTCGGACGCCAGGCCGCCCACTTGCGCGACGCCCAGCGCATCGCCCGCCTGGGCAGCTGGGAGGCGCGCCTGGGCGACGGCAAGCTCAGTTGGACCGAGGAGGTCTTCCGCATCACCGGCGTGACGCCGGCGAACTTTGGCGGCAGCGTCGATTGGTTCTATCGCCAGGTGCTTCATCCCGAGGATCGCGAGAGGCTGGTTCGCCAGCGCGACCTCGCCCTGCGCGGCGAAGCCCGCTACGACGTCACCCACCGCATCCTGCGGCCCAACGGTGAAATCCGCCATGTTCATGAGCGGGCGGAACTCATCCGCGACGCCGAAGGAGCCCCCGTCATCCTCTCGGGCACGATCCAGGATGTCACCGATCAGATCGTGACGCGGCTGGAACTGCAGCAGAGTGAGGAGCGTTTTCGCACGGTCGCGCGCGCCACCACCGATGTCATCTGGGATTGGGATCCGGCCAGCGGCATCCTCTGGTGGAGCGAAGGCATGAAAACAGTGTTCGGCCATGAACCCACCACCGGATCCGAACTGACCTTCTGGCGCAGCCACGTGCATCCCGAGGACCGCGAACGCGTCAATGCCAGCATTCGCCGCGCGCTTGACGGCGCCGGCGACCACTGGTCGGAGGAATACCGTTTCGAGCGTGCCGACGGCAGTTACGCCCATGTGCTCGACCAGGGTTACGTTCTGCGCGATGCCGGTGGCCACCCGCGACGCATGATCGGCGGCATCACCGACCTGAGCGAGCGCAGGCGCATGGAGGACACCCTGCGCCAGAATGAGGAACGCATCCGCGAACAGGCCTCCCTGCTCGACAAGGCGCATGACGCCATTCTGGTGCGCGACCTTGAGCACCGCATCACCTTCTGGAACAAGAGCGCTGAGGAACTTTATGGCTGGAGCGCCGAAGAGGCGGTGGGCCGCAAGATCTCCGAGTTGTTGTATCGTGATCCCGCCGATTTTCTGACAGCGACACGCACGACCCTGGAAACGGGCGAATGGAAGGGCGAGATCCGCCAGGCCACGCGCAGCGGCGCCGAGGTGCTGGTCGAGGGACGCTGGACGCTCGTGCGTGACGCCGAGGGCCAGCCCAAGTCGATCCTGGCCATCAACTCCGACATCACCGAGAAGAAGCGACTGGAGGCCCAGTTCCTGCGCGTGCAGCGCATGGAGAGCATCGGCACGCTCGCCGGCGGCATCGCCCACGACCTCAACAACGTGCTGTCGCCCATCCTCATGGCGGTCGACCTGCTGCGCATGAAAACGACCGATCCCACCTCCCTCGGGGTGCTGGCGACGGTCGAGGCAAGCGCCCGGCGCGGCGCCGACATGGTCCGGCAGGTGCTGTCGTTTGCCCGTGGCATGGATGGCCAGCGTCTGCCGCTGCGCGCCAAGGACGTGCTGCGCGACATCGGTCACATCCTGCAGGAAACCTTTCCCAAGAACATCCGCTGCAGCACCCGCGCCGGCGCCGAACTGCCGCTGCTCTCCGGCGACGCCACCCAACTGCATCAGGTGCTGCTCAACCTCTGCGTCAATGCCCGCGACGCCATGCCGCACGGTGGCAGCCTCGAGGTGCGGGCGGACGGGGTCGAGATCGATGAGCATTACGCGGCGATGAATCCCGGCGCCACACCCGGCACGCACGTGGTCTTCACCGTCACCGACAGCGGCCACGGCATCCCCGCCGAGATGCGCGACAAAATTTTTGACCCCTTCTTCACCACCAAGGAACTCGGCCGTGGCACCGGCCTGGGCTTGTCGACCGTGCTCGCCATCGTCAAGAGCCACGGCGGTTTCATCCAGGTGCAAAGCGCCCCCGGCGAGGGAACGGTGATGAAAGTCTATTTCCCCGCCGCCAGCATCGAGCCCGACCCGAATGCAGCGGCGGCCACTGCCGCACCCGCCAGCAGCGGCTGCGGCGAGCTGATCCTGCTGGTCGAGGACGAGCCGGCCGTGCGCAAAATCACCAGCCGCACCCTCGAAGCGCGCGGTTACAACCTGCTGACGGCAGCCGACGGCGCCGAAGCCGTCGCCCTCTATGCCAAGCACCAGCGCAGCATCCACCTGGTGCTGACCGACATGATGATGCCGGTGATGGACGGCTCCGCCACGATCCAGGTGCTGAAGCGCGTCAACCCGCGGGTGCGCATCATCGCGGCGAGCGGCCTCAACGACGCCAACACCCAGGACAAGGCCCTGCAGCTCGGCGCCCGCCGCTTCCTGTCGAAGCCCTACAACGCCGACGCCATGCTGAGGGCCATCCGCGAAGTCCTCGACGAGGCCTGATGCGTCAGCCGGCGCGCGCCGCCAGCACCCGCCGCAGGGCTGCAAACAGCGCCGACGCCGAGAAGGGCTTGGTCAAAAACTCACCCGCAAGCGGTCGCAGTTGCTGGCGGGTCTTTTCATCGAAGGCCTGGCCGCTGACCATGATGACACCGGCTCGCAAACCCAGTCGCGCCACCGCGTGCAGCAGCATGCGCCCGTCCATGTAGGGCATGACATAATCCACCAGCAGGGCGTCGAGGTCGCCACCGCGCTCGGCGCAGATCGCCAGGGCGGCCGCGCCATCCTCGGCCTCCAGCACCTGGTAGCCGCCGTTCTCCAGCACGTTGCGGATGATCTTGCGGAAACTCTCCTCGTCGTCGACAACCAGCACCAGCTCGCCGCGACCGCGTCCGGCCTCCGCGTCCTCGCCCGCGGCGCCATCCACTTCCGCACCCGGCGCATCCGGCACCGGCAGATAAACGCGCATCTGCGTGCCCTGATCGCGCTGGCTGCGCACCTGGATGAAACCGCCGTGGCTCTTGACGATGCCGAGCACGGTCGACAACCCCAGGCCGGTGCCACGGCCGAGTTCCTTGGTGGTGAAGAACGGATCAAAGATCTGGTCCAGATGCTCGCTGCTGATGCCGCTGCCCGAGTCGGTGACGCTGACGAGGACATAACGTCCGGGCCGGGCGTCGGGCGTCATCGCCGCAAAGGCCTCGTCCAGCTCGACATTTTCCACGGTCAGGTCCAGCGTGCCGCCGTCGGGCATGGCATCGCGCGCGTTCAGGCAGAGGTTGAGCAGCACCTGGTGAATCTGCGTGGAATCCGCCGCCACCTGCCAGGGCTGGAAATCGCCGGACGGCTCGCGCACGAGGATGTTTTTCGGAAAGGTCGATTGAATCACGCGGCCCACCTCGCGGACCAGGTCGAGCATCTGCAGCGGCTCGCGCCGGCCCTCGACCCCGCGGCCAAAGGTAAGCAACTGGCGGACGATGTCGGCGCCGCGCCGGGCGTTCTCCTCGATCAAACGCATCAGTTCCGCGATGTCCGGATCCTCCGTCTTCAGGCGCACGAGCTCCGGCACCATGAGCATGGGCGAAAGCAGGTTGTTGAGATCATGGGCGATGCCGCCGGCCAGACGGCCGACACTCTCCAGGCGCTGGGCGCGCAGGAACTGTGCTTCCAGCTTGCGCTTTTCCGTGGTGTCGATGCCGACACCGAGCACGCAGGGCCGGCCCTCGACCAACAGCCGGTGCGAGTTGAAGAGAAAGTGCAGGGTCTTGTCGCCGGCACCCACCAGGCGCGCCTCCATCTGCGACTCACCGCGCTCCAGCACCTCGCGAATGGAGGCCTCCACCTGGGGGCGGTCCTCGGCAAAAACAAATTCCAGCGCCCGCCGGCCACGCAGTTCCGCTTCGTCGAGGCCAAGCACCTCGAGCAGGCGGCGGTTCCAGCGCAGCATGCGCCCCTCCTCGTCAAACAGGAAGAACAGGCCGGGCAGGCTCTGAATCACCGCCTCGGAAAACTCCTTTTCAGCGCGCACCTCCAACTCGGCGGCCCGGCCCTCGGTGATGTCCGTCCAGGTGCCGACCACCTCCACCGGCCGGCCGGCCTCGTCGCGACGCAGGCGCAAATCATCGCGCAGCCAGCGGTAACCGCCATCGGCATGACAGAAGCGGTATTCATGGACAAACTGGCCGTCAGCACTCTCAAACAGGTGCTGGATGCCCTGCTTCGCCGCTGGCAGATCGTCGGCATGAACGTTGGACGCCCACCAGTCGGCCTGCAGTGCGGCCTCAACAGCATGGCCGAGGATGCGCGTGATGTTTTCGCTGACCCAGGTCGACACCAGGCCGGCCTCGGTCATGTCGAGCGCGTAAGTGATCGTCGGGCTGCTGGTCAAGTAGTGACCGAGGCGTTCGGTCAGCTTGCGAAAGCGCGAGGAACTCGCACGCAGCACGGCCTGCTCACGCCGCAGCTGGTGGCGGCTGTAGGCCTCGATGATCGCCTCGGGCAGGGTGTTCAGATACCCCGGGCTCTTGACCAGATAATCGGAGGCGCCCAGACGCAGGGCGCGGCTTGCCACCTCCTCATCGCCCTGGCCGGTGATGAGGATGACCGGCACGGTGAGCTTGCGCTTCAGGCAGATCTCCTCCAGCACCTCCAGTCCGTTCATGCCGGCCAGCTTGTAGTCGACCATGACCAGGTCCCAGTCACAGGTTTCCTCCGCCGACTCCGGCAACTGATCGAGCACAGCCTGCGCATCAACGACACCCTGCAACTGAATCTGCGGTGCATGGCGGCGCACATGATGAACGGTCAGCTCCAGGTCCTGGGCATTGTGCTCCGCATACAGAATCCGCAACCCGCGCAGCCGGAAGCGGCTGTCGTCATGGAACCGCAGCAGGGCCGCGTCCAACAGGCTCGGCAGCGTGCGAATGCAGTCCGCACGCTTCACCAGGTAATCGTCGGCACCCGCGCGCAGCACCTCGGCGACCTGGCTTTCGTCACCCGAACCGGTCAACACAACCACCGCCGTGGAAAACCCCTGATCGCGCACATCGCGCAGCAGCTCCAGGCCACTGCCATCTGGCAGCGCCAGATCCGTCAGCAGAATGTCCGGCGCGCCATGCTTGAGCATCGCCTGGCGCGCCTCGGAAATCGTCGCCACCTGGCGGAACTGCAAGGCATCACCCTTGCGCACCAAGGCCGCCTCAACGAGCCCTGCATCCAACGGATTGTCTTCGACGTGCAGGATTTTCATGCGGACTAGACCGGTGGCTGATTGAGTAAAGTCCAATATACTTCAATCTGAGTAGCAACATCAAGAAACTTTTCAAAGCTGATGGGTTTCACGATGTAGGAGTTTACACCTAGGTCGTAGGCTGACTTCACATCCTGACTCTCGGCGGAGGAGGTCAGAACGACCACCGGCAGATGCCGCAGTTCGGCATGCGACTTCAGTTGCGCCAGCACCTCCAAACCGCCGACCTTGGGCAATTTCAGATCGAGTAGGATGACCAAAGGTGGCACACTTTCCGGCCCCTGACGACTGATCCAGTCGAGCGCTTCCTGGCCATCGCGCAGCACCTCGACCGGGTTGGTGATGCGCCGCCGCTGAAAGGCGCGCAGGGTCAGATCGACATCCATCGGGTTGTCCTCGATCAGCAGGATGGGGCGGAGATGGTCGTTCATGGGGTTGCCAGGGGGAATTCCAGGTGAAAACAGGCGCCTTGGCCGGGCCGCCCCTCGGCCCAGGCGCGCCCCTGCAGGCGTTCCATGGCCTTGCGGACAATGGCCAGACCGATGCCGGTGCCGGGGAATTCCTCGGCCCGGTGCAGGCGCTGGAAGATCTCGAAGATGCGGTCGTGAAATTTCATGTCGAAACCGGGACCATTGTCCTCGACCCAGAGATGGCAGCGCCCACCCTCGACCCGGCCTTGGACCCGCACTTCCGGCGATTGGGCTTCCCGGGAAAACTTCAGCGCGTTGTCGATCAGGTTGCGCAGCGCCATCGACAGGCTGGCGACATCGGTCTGCACGGTGACCTCGGGCAGATCCACCTGCAGGCGCGCAGCGGCCAGCCGGGGGTCGCCCTCAAACTCACGCAGCACCTCGTCGGCCAGCCGCCGCAGCGGCGTGCTGCCGCGTTGCAG
>JAEYYS010000217.1 GCA_023428335.1 Verrucomicrobiota bacterium
CCAGCAGCATTCAGGCAAACTCCCATTCCCGGCCCGCAGTGGCAACCTGAAAATCCACCTGCCCCCTCCCCCGCCACTGCTTGACGCCGCCGCGATTCCGCGCCTATCAGGTCGCCATGCATCCCCTGCTCTCCGCGGCCCGCCTCTACGGCATTGTCGATCTGGGCTACGTCGCCCCGGCCGCGGCGCCGGCCATGACCCGTGCGCTCTGCGAAGGCGGGGTCGACCTGCTGCAGCTGCGCGCCAAGGGCCTGGCCCCGGCGGCGGTCGAAGCCCTGGCACGCGACCTTTTGCCCATCACACGCGACCTCGGCGTGCCCTTCATCCTCAATGACCATGTCGCCGTCGCCGCCAGCGTCGGCAGCGACGGTGTGCACGTCGGCCAGGATGACGATGCCATCGCCACCGCCCGCGCCGCGGTCGGTCCCGGCATCTTCGTCGGCAAATCCACCCACAGCCTGGCCCAAGCCGAGGCCGCCCAGGCCGAGGGTGCGGACTACCTCGGTTTCGGCCCGCTCTATGCCACCGGCACCAAGCCGGACTACGTGCCGATCGGCCTTGCTGACATCGCCGCCGCTTACGCGCGGGTCACCGCCCCGGTGTTCTGCATCGGTGGCGTCAACGCCGCACGCCTGGACGAAATTCTCGCTGCCGGTGCCCGCCGGGTCGTCGTGGTCTCCGCCTTCCTGCAGGCGACCGATCCGCGTGCGGCCGTGCGCGAACTGAAAGCCCGCCTGCCCTGACCGCCATGCGCCTGCTCCTGCTCTGCCTTTTGGCCACCGCCGCCCACGGCCAGGTCGCTCCGCCCGCACCGCCGCCCAAGCCCCTGCCGGCCGTGCTGCTGCGCTGGGCCGAGGCGCAGCGGACCCGCGGCGATGTCGAGGTCGACTTCCAGCAAACGCGCACGACCCCGGCGCTGGCGCGACCCGTGGTCACGCCCGGTCGCTTCTGGCACTTTGCCGACGGCGGTTTCCGCTGGGAGCTGGGCCGACCGGCCGCCACCGTGCTGGTGCACGATCAGGAGGCCTTTCGCGTGCGCGAGGCGGGAGCGACCGAATGGCGGGAGTTGGATGCCGAGGATCCGCGCTGGCGGATGTGGACGCGCTTTCTCAGTGGTCGCGAAGCCAGTCCCGAGGACTTGCAGCGGCATTTCCTGGTTGATGCCGAGCAACAAACCGCGGAGGTGACGGCCGTCAGCCTGCGCCCCAAGCTGCCGGTGATCCGTCGCCACCTGCGCCAGCTCGACCTCCAGATCAGCACCGATGGCGCCCGCCTGGTGCAACTGCGCGTGCTGCAGGGCGATGGCGCCACCCTGCTGCTGACCTTCAGCCCACCGCGACCGGCGGACCCGGCCGACAAGGCGCGACTGCTGGCGCGCTGAACAGCGCAGATTCCACCTTGAGCCCGGGCCGCGCTGCTGTCAGAGTCGGCGCGCATGAAATTTCATCTCTTCCTCCTCGCCGGCTTCGCCCTGGCCGGACTGTTTGCCGTCGCCGCCACCCCCGAGGCCCCCAAGCCGCTGCGCGTGCTCATGGTGACCGGTGGCTGCTGCCACGATTACGAGAACCAGAAGATGATCCTGGCCGAGGGCCTGAGCGCGCGCGCCAATGTCGAGTTCACCATCATTCACGAGGAAGGTCCCGACGGCAAAAAGGACAAGACCCACCGCATCAGCATCTATGAGAAGGACGACTGGGCAAAGGGTTATGACGTCGTCCTGCACAACGAGTGCTTCGGCGGCATCACCGACGACGCCTTCGTCAACCGCATCGCCAAGCCCCACCACGACGGTGTCGCCGCGGTCATGCTGCACTGCTCCGCCCACAGCTACCGCGCCGCCGCCACCGATGAATGGCGCAAGTGCCTCGGCCAGAAGAGCATGAGCCACGAGAAGAACCGCGATCTGCTGGTCAAAAACGTCGCTCCTGAGCACCCGGTCATGAAGGGCTTCCCGATGGAGTGGCTCAACAAGGCCGACGAACTCTACAAGAACGAGGTGCTGTACCCGAACTTCGTGCCGCTGGCCAAGGCCTGGGGCGAGGACACCCAGAAGGACCACTTCCTGGTCTGGGTCAACACCTACGGCAAGGGCAAGGTGTTCGGCACCACCATGGGCCACAACAATTCGACCATGGAAGACCCGGTCTTCCTGGACCTGGTGGCGCGCGGCCTGCTCTGGAGCTGCGACAAGCTGGGCGAGGACGGCAAGCCGCTGGCCGGCTACGCCTCGCGCCAGAAGTGAGGCTTCACTTCTTCGCCGCCTTTTTCGCCGGAGCAGCCGCTTTCACGGCGGCCTTCTTGGCCGGTGCCTTCTTGGCGGCTACCGGCTTGGCGGCTACCGGCTTGGCTTCGGCGACAGGCTGCGCGGCCGGCTTCGAACCGGTCGCGGCCCATTCGTCGACATGCAGCCAGGTTTCGGAGCTGCCGACCCGGATGTAATCGGTCGACTTGAGGATGCCGCGCTCGAGGAAGGCGCGCATCTCGTCGGGGGTGAAGGGACCGAACTCGACGAAGGCGCGGCTGAGATGGAGGGTGGAGCTCATGGGTGTGGAGGGATTGACCGACAGAGGCACTGATGCCCCCGCCAGACTGCATCACAAGCAAAAACCCTGCCACATTTCCGCAAGACCCCCGCGGTCACTTGCCGGCCTCGGCCTCCTTGTCCTCCGCGGCGGCGGATCTGCGTTCGTTGACGATGCGGTCCACGGCGTGCTTGGTGACGATGTTGCCCAGGGAATCCCGCCCCTTGATGGCGAGCGCGGCGACCGGGAACTTCAGGCTGAGCGTGCGCAGGTAGAGGGCCGGCTTGAGGTGGATGAGCAGGTTTTGGGCATCGCTCTCGGCCTCGGTCTCATGACGGGCGAAGAACAGCACCATCGTGCCGGGCGCCCCCTTGGTGAGCACATAGGCCTTGTCGCGGGTGGTGCCACCGATCCGGAAGCGCTTGGCCATGACCGGCCCCTGCTTGCCGTTGCGATAGATCATCGTGTACACCGCCTCCTCGTCCTTCTTGAACAGGTTCAGGTACACGGGGTTCTTGCCGACGTGGAGCTTGGGCGCGACCTTGGACACGGTCATGACGCCCTCGCGGGTGAACCAGATGAGGTCGTCGAGCGGCGAACACTTGCAGACCGGCTCACCCTCCTTCTTCAGACCCGTGCCGGCAAAGCCTTCCTTGGCATCGAGATACAGGGTCTCGTTCGCCAGGATGACCTCGGAGGCGGCGATGCGATCGAAGCTGGACACCTCGGTGCGGCGCTCGCGCCCCGGTCCATAGGTCTTCTTCAAGCGCTCAAAATGGGCGATCGCGTAGCGGGTGAGCTGCTTGAGGTTCTTCTGCACCTCGGCAATCGCCTTCTCCAGGGCGCGGATTTGCTCGTCGGCCTCGAAGCTGTTGTACTTGGAGATGCGCTTGATCCGGATCTCGGTGAGGCGGGCGACATCGTCGTCGGTCACCTCGCGGCGCAGCAGGCTGAGATGTGGCTTCAAGCCGGTCCAGATCGCCTTGATCACGGCCTCCCAGGTTTCGCACTCCTCGATGCGCCGGTAGATGCGGTTCTCGATGAAGATCTTCTCCAGGCTGCTGAAGTGCCACTTCTCCTCCAGTTCGCCAAGCTGGATCTCCAGCTCGTGACGCAGGATGTCCTTGGTGTGCTGGGCGCTCTCGCGCAGCAGGTCGTTGACGCCAACAAAGCGCGGCTTGTCGTTCTGAATGACCACGGCGTTCGGCGCCAGCGAGATCTCGCAGTCGGTGAAGGCATACAGGGCCTGGATCGTCTGATCGGGATCGACACCCGGCGGCAACTGGATGAGGATCTCGACGTTCTCTGCCGTGTTGTCCTCGACCCGGGCGATCTTGATCTTGCCCTTGTCATTGGCGGCGACAATGCTGTCGAGAATGCTGCCGGTGGTGGTGCCGTAGGGAATCTCCACGACGCGCAGGGTGTTCTTCTTCGAGCCCACCTCGATGCGGGCCCGCACCCGCACGCGCCCGCCGCGCAAGCCCTGGTTGTAGTCACCGGCATCCATGATGCCGCCCTGCGGGAAATCCGGCACCAGGCTGAACTCCTCGCCGCGCAGGGCGGCGATGCTGGCATCGCAGAGCTCATTGAAGTTGTGCGGCAGGATGCGGCAGGACAGGCCGACGGCGATGCCCTCCACCCCCTGGGCGAGCAGCAGCGGGAACTTCACCGGCAGGGTCACCGGCTCCTTGTTGCGGCCGTCGTAGCTGGCGGCCCACTCGGTGACCTTCGGACTGAAAACGACGTCGAGGGCGAACTTCGACAAGCGCGCCTCGATGTAACGCGACGCCGCGGCATTGTCGCCCGTCAGGATGTTGCCCCAGTTGCCCTGAGTGTCGATGAGCAGGTCCTTTTGCCCCAACTGCACAAAGGCGTCGCCAATGCTGGCGTCGCCGTGCGGATGGTACTTCATCGTGTTGCCGACGACGTTGGCCACCTTGTTGTAGCGACCGTCCTCGAGTTCATCGAGGCTGTGCAGAATGCGCCGCTGCACCGGCTTGAAGCCGTCGTGGATGTGCGGCACGGCGCGCTCAAGGATGACGTAACTGGCGTAGTCGAGGAACCAGTCGCCATACAGGTCGTCGACCGGCTTGATCTCGATCGGCGCGCTGTCGGCCAGGATGGGGGAGTTGTCTTCGGCGGGCTTGGCGGGTTTCTTCGGCACGGTCGGAGGTCGGCGGGGTTGGGACGGAAAAATTCAGCATAGGCGGCAGCGACCGCCATGCAAGGCCGGGTCCGTTCGCCGGCCTCACCCCAGGCCAAGACGGCCGCGCACGGTCGCCAGATCCTCCGGCAGCGCCGCCTCCAGTCGCAGGGGCTGGCCGCTGGCGGGATGCTTGAATTCCAGGCGGGCGGCGTGCAGAAACAGCCGCTTCAGGCCAACCTCCGCCCGCAGGCGACGGTTCAGGTCAAAGTGACCGTACACATCGTCGCCGAGCAGGTGAAACTGCCGCGAGGCCGCCTGCACGCGGATCTGGTGGGTCTTGCCGGTGAGCAGGCGGATTTCCAGCAGCGAAAGGCGTCGCACGGGATCGTAAGCGAGCTGGCGAAAGTGCAATTCGGCGTTGGGCGGCCGACCCTTGACCACCGCGGTGCGGACCCGGCCGCGCTCGTGCGCGGTGACAAGATGGTCGAGCC
>JAEYYS010000432.1 GCA_023428335.1 Verrucomicrobiota bacterium
CCTGCAGGGTGGTCAGGTCGGCGGGACGCGACGCCAGGCCGAGCGGTTTCAGGCCGCTGGCGACCGCGCCGCTGCTGACCACCACGACCGTGTGACCGGCCTGCTTGAGCAGGGCCACCGCCTCCACCAGCTTGCGCAGCTGCACGGGATCGGGCTCGGGCGTCTGCAGGCGGGTGAGAATGCCGGAGCCGAACTTGATGACGACGCGCTTGGAGACGGGCTGGGACATGCGGGGAGGGCGCCCAGTATGGAGCTTCCCCCGCCCGAGGCAACGGGATGTTTCGGCGGGCAGATGCCCTGTCCGGCTTCAGGGGAAGTGCAGCCGGCGGCGCATGTCGGCGGAAAGCTCGGCCGGCCGCAGCTTGGTGACGCCGCTGGCGGAGGTCACCGCCAGGCCGGTGTCATCGACCTTGCTGATGCGGACATTGAAGAGTTTGCGACCATCGGCCAGGACAAGCTCGGGCAGCATCTGACCCACGAGACGCTGGCGCAGACGGTTGACCACCTCCGCCCGCTGCTGTCGCACCGTCTTGGATTCCGTGCGCGCCTGTTCGGACTTGCCCTTCATGGCGAGAATCTCCGCCTTGCGAAACTCCACCTTCTTCTGCAGTTCCAAGGCACCGACGAGGGTCTGGAATTCTGTGCGCCGCGCTTCCAGGGTCTTCTCATAGGCCGCGATGTTGCGGCGCGCGTCCGCGAGATCGCCCTTCATCTTTTCCAACTGGTCGTAGAAATACCAGCCAGCCAGCCCGGCGGCGAAGAGGAGGAGAGCGAAGAGATTCTTCATGGTCGACAAACCGGCTCAGCGGGCGAGTTCCTGCTTCAATTGCTCTAGTTGACCCTGCAAAGTCTTCAGTTCGGCATCGGCGGCCTCGAAATCCTTGGTGGCAACCACGAGTTGCTGGTCAAGCATTTCCAGTTCCGTCTGCAGGCGGACGGTCAAGCGCCGCGCCGAATCCTCCGGCGTGGCCCCCGGCGGCACGGCCTTGCGCAGGTCGACCAGTTTCTGTTCGAGGCTGTCAAACTCGGCCTTCAGTTCGGTCTGCCGCTTGAGCGTGGCAGCGTGATCCGCCTGCACCTGCTCCGCCTCCTTGCAGCCACTCAGGGTCAGCGCCGCCGCCGCAATCGCCGATCGGCCAAGGAAACGGGGGTGGAAAACGTTCATAAGTCGAATAACCGCTGAATTTCCCCCAAGGCTAACCAGTTCACCACGCACTGTCAATGCGCCAAAGCCCGGTTTCAAGCGGGACGCAGCAACGGTCGGACCTCGCAGTCGCGCAGACCGCGCAAAAGGCGCCGGGTGCAGGACTCAAACTGCGCGAGAATCTCCGCCTCGGAGATCCCGGGCGGCAGGGCCGCTTCGGCACGCACCGGCCGACCGCTCAGGCCATCGAGACACATCAGCACCTCGGTGAGCGTGTGGAAAAGTTGTCGCTCCTGCTCCGCCTCCGGCAGCAGCACAAAGGCCAGATTGAGCAGCCAGCGACCCTCCTTCTGCAAAATGAAACGCTGCGGCCGCAGGTCGTTGCCGCCCGGCACATAACCTTCCTGGCGCACCAGATACGGGCCATGCCCGCGCGGCCCCCAGCCCAGATTCATCACCTCGCAGCGGGCCGGATCATGGGTCAGGGCAGGCATTTAAGTGAAGAGAATGTGGCTGCCCTCGCCGGCCGAGGCCTCATAGAATTGACCGACCGTGAGCACGTCGTCGACCCGCTCCCAGAGATCTTCGCGCTTCAGCTTGAACATGTCCATGGCCAGCTTGCAGGCGTAAATCTTGCCACCGGAATCGGAGATCAGTTCCAGAAATTCGCGCACTGGCGGGATGTCCAGCTTTTCCATCTCCTGATTCATCAGGTGGGTAGCAAAGGCTGAAACCCCCGGCAACGCACCCGCCCAGGTCGGGAACGGCAGTGTCATCGGCAGCCCCAGCATCGGCATGGCCATGTTGAGCGCTGGATTGCCCACCGTTGCCACCTTCAAATGATCCATCGTCTTGTTGGCGAGGGCGTTGAGGCCAAAAAAGGTGAAGAACAGCGAAGCCTCAATGCCCTCCATGCGCGCACCATTGGCCATGATCAGCGCAGGGTAAATGCCGTCGAGGGATCCTCGGCTGACAATGATCGACATTTTTTTCACGGGATGGGTGGGATCGGACATGGGGGACGGTTCGAGGTTCGGGGTTCGCAGTTCGCAGTTCGCAGTTCAACAGGCCGTGCCATGGCCCAACCGGGAACCAGGAACCGCGAACCACTTCAACAGTGTTAAATGCAGCCCACCGGCTTGGGGATGCCGGCGATCTTGGAAGACTTCTTCAGCGGGCCACCCGGGAACAGGTCGTAGAGTTCCTTGGTCGTCACCACACCACTCTTGCCCATGCTGCGAATGGTCAGCGCCGCGCCCTTGGCCTGCTGCTCGCGCAGGTAGCTCACGACTTTCATGTGGGCCTCGGTCAGCGGACCAATCCCCTCCTCCGTCGCGATGGCCGCGGCGATGGCGTCATTCCACTGCGTCATGTCCGTGAGGTAACCCTCTTCGTTCACGTCGACTTCAGTTCCAGCGATGGTCTTTTTCATGATGCGATTCCAAGTTCTTTTCCCTTCTTCCTTTTTCCTCATCCCTCCACCGGCCTGGCCTTGCGCCGCGGAATCCCCGGCAGCGGCCGGGCCTTGAGCAGCAGGTGCCAGTACACATGGCGGAAGGCCAGTTTGCCCAGATGGTTCAGCCGCGACTCCTCGAGCAGTTTCAGCGGTCCGAAGGCAAAGGGAAAATTCCCCTCGTGCGGCTCGTAGTCGTAGTTGAAATCAATGAGCAGGGCCTTGCCGTTGCCCGACTCGATGAAGCAGTTGGAGTGCCCATCAAACCCCTCCTCCAGCGGCTCGCCGCGGATGTGGCGCAGCACGTTTTCGGCCAGCGTCTCGCTCTCGAAATGCGCCACCGATCCCGCCTTCGACGCCGGCAGGTTGGTGGCGTCGCCGATGACGAAGACATCGGGATGCTGCAGCGACTGCAGGGTGTGCTTGTGGGTCGGGATGAAGTCGAGATCATCGCCCAAGCCGGAGCGACGCACGGCTTCATCCCCCATGTTGGTCGGCGTCGTCACCAGCAGGTCGTAGGGCACCTCGCGACCGTCAAAGCAGACCAGCTTGTTGTTCTCCTGATCGACCTTTTCCGCGACGAAATCGGCGACCAGATCAATGCCCTTGTCGCCGAGCAGGTGGCCGAGTTTCTTCGAGGCCTTGGGTTTGGTGAAGGCCCCCGACAGCGGCGTGACGTAGGTGAGCGACACCTTGTCGCGCAGGCCGCGCTCGCGGAAAAAGGTGTCGGCCAGGAAGGTGAATTCCAGCGGCGCCACCGGACACTTGATCGGCATTTCATTGACATGCACCACCACCCGCCCGCCCTCAAAGGCCGCGAGCCTGTCGCGCAGGGCGCGGGCCCCGTCCAGAGTGTAGAAGTCATGCACATTGACCCGCCACTTCGGGCCGAGCATGCCCTCGGTCTCCTCGGGTGCCGTCCGACAGCCGGTGGCGACCAGCAGCACATCGTAACTCAGCGACTCACCGCCCTTGAGCAGCACCGTTTTGTCGGACGGCACGATCCGCTCGACCTCGGCCTGGCGGAACTCGACCCCGCGCGGCAGAAAATCGCGGGTCGGGCGGAGGATCTGGCTCTCCTCATAGGTGCCGAAGGGCAGGAACAGCAGCCCCGGCTGGTACAGATGCCGGTCCGAGCGGTCCACCACGGTCAGCCGCCACTCTGAGCGCGACAACCGGCGGCGCAGATGGTTCGCCATCAGGGTACCCGCCGTGCCGGCGCCGAGGATGAGCAGATGCTTGGGCATGACAACACTACGTTTCAGTTGCGTTCAAACTATATGCGCGTATGCTCATATGCAAGAAAAACCACTCCTCGAATCCTGCTGCCATGAGCGCCTCCCTTGCCACCGACAACCGCGGCCTGCTGCTGCCCTGCCCCGCTTGCGGCACCGTCAACCGCATCGCCTTCGCCAAACTCGACAGTCAGGGCCACTGCGGTTCCTGCCGTGCCGTCCTGCCAAAAATCGCCGCGCCGGCCGACGCCTTTGACCCCGCCGCCTTCGCCGCGCTGGTTGCACAAAGTCCGCTGCCAATCGTGGTCGATTTCTGGGCGCCCTGGTGCGGCCCCTGCCAGATGATGGCCCCCGAGTTCGCCAAGGCCGCCGCCCTGGCCGCTGGCGAGGCGATCTTCCTCAAGGTCAACACCGACGAGCAGCCGGAGATCGCCGCGCAGTTCCGCATCCAGGGCATTCCCGCCTTCGCGTTGATCCGCCAGGGCCGCCTCGCCGCCCAGACCAGCGGCTTCCAGCCCGCCGCCCGGCTGATCGACTGGCTGCGCCGCGCCTGAGCCGTCGCTCACCGGCGACGGAATTTGACGAAGTAGTTCTCCTTCAGCAGGCCATCGACCTCGGCAATTTTGTCAAAGCCGGCCGCGGTGATCTCGGCTTCGAACACTTCCTGGCCGGCACGGACATGGCCGAGGATGAAATCGCTGCTGACACCCGGGATGCGCTTGAAGTCGATCAGCACCAGGGTGCCGCCGGGCTTGAG
>JAEYYS010000450.1 GCA_023428335.1 Verrucomicrobiota bacterium
GTGCGAGACGCTGTGGCTGCCGATCTCACAGCCGTGCTGCATCATCTCGCGGACCTGCTCCCAGGTCAGGCTGCGGCCGCCGATGTTGACGTACTTTTTGTACAGATAAACGGTGAAGGGAAAGCCGAACTCCTTGAGCACCGGGAAGGCATGCTGGTACACCCCCTGCCAGCCATCGTCCATGGTGATGACAAAGGCCTCCTCGGGGATGTTTTTCTCACCGCGCCGCCAGGCCAGGACATCACTCAGCGGAATGACCGGGATGCCGGAATCCTTGATCGCCTGCATCTGGCTGCGGAACTTGTCGGCGGCAATGATCATCGGCGAGCCGCCGCGCTCGCGGAAGTCGTGGTAGCCAAGAATGGAAACCACCGAGGACTTGTTGAGCTCAAACGGCACCGCCTTGGGGGCGATGTCCGCCTCGGTGACCAGATCAAAGGCCGCGGCATCGAGCAGGCGCTTCTCCATCGCCAGTTCCTCGGGCGTCAGCTCCGGCTCGGCCGGCTTCGGTGGCTCCTGCACCAGTCCGGCGGCCTTGGCCAGGCGGTCGAGCTTGTCCTGGGCACGCTTGCACGACACCGGCAGCAGGGCCAGCAGGCAGAGGGCGGCGATCCAGAGTCTCATGCGGCCTTCATAAAACGCCCGGCGACCGATGGCAAGCGCCGGTCGCTGCCCGGCCCGGCTGGCCGAAAACAAAAACCCCCGGCGGGGACCGCCGGGGGTGAGGAATCAAGCGGTCACTGCTTGGTGACACTATTGTTCGGCGAGGTGAACATCCCCACAACCGTGGGCGCCTGGACGTACTGGCCACCGAAGCCATTGATCACTCCGGTGATATTATTGACGTAAAGGGTGATCGTAACGTAAGGCTTGGTCTTGGTATCCGCATAGACAAGGGTCATCGGACGACTATCGGCCACCAGCGGAACTGTGCGGCCGGCAAATACCACAGTCCGCAGATCAGACGAAACGGTAAATGTGACCTGCGAATTGTGCGCCGGCATCTGACTCGGATAAGAAACCGGAGGTATGATAGGCTGACGATTGAAGGTGCCGGTGTAGGTGCCCGCGAGAGTGCCTGCTTCCGCCACGAGCGGGTCAGTGACAAACGGCCCGATGAATTCCGTGGCGGCACTCACCAGGGTTCCAGTCTTCGGATCGAGCGGCGGAACCAGCACCTGACCGAAGGCAAAGGCGCTCGCCCCCACCACGGAGGGCTGCGTCAGGACACCGCTGATGGTCACCTTGCGCTTGACCTTCTTGCCACCCACCTCGTCCTCAAGATTCAGGGTCGCGGTCAGCAGACCGGTCTTGGGGTCGATCTTGCCGGTGAAAATCTTTTTCCAATCATCCGCCTTGGTCAACAGCGAGGGCGAACCGGCCCCACCCTGGCGAATGACGAGCTGATTCTTGGCATCGAGCGTCAGCAGGGTCGGCGTGCGAGCATCATCGAAATCGTAATCCAGCGCGAACTCAAAGGCCTGGTTTTCCAACAGTCCCAGCACACCCGCCAGCGTCTCCCCCTTGCCCGGCATCTTCCACTCGACCACGCTGGCCTCAAAGCTGGCGTCGAAGCCGTCGCGGTAGCTCTTGTCCTTCGCGTTCGGCGACTTCGCCCAGCGCGCGGAGCCCTGATCGGCGGCGACGTGGTACCAGTCGTCGCCGCGGTCGGTGAGGCGGAAGAAGGCGGTGAAGTAGCTGCCGGCGGTCTTGTGCACGCCGAAGAAGAAGCGGTAGGTGCCGTCCTCGGAGGGCCGGGCGCTGGCGGTGAACTTGGTGCCGTCGGCGAGCGTGCCCTTCACCGACATGACACCGTCGGGCTTGATCGTGGCCGAGCCGATGGTGGCACCGCCGGGCGGCGTTTCGTCACCGTTGTTGACGGCGTCATGAAAGGCCAGGCTGAACACGCCGGCCCACGGGCAGTCGTCGGTCTTGGCCTTGTAGAAGCGCAGGCGCGAGGCGCTGTCCTCAAGCTGGACGAAATCGCCGCTGAAGTTGGGCACCAGGGCACTGCCGCCAACGCTGAAGGAACCATCATCGGCGATGATGAGCGACAGCTTCAGCTCGAGCCCCTCCTTGGGCTTGACAACGTCGAGGTCGGTCAGCTCGGCGGTGGTGTTGATCTCGTCAAAGCTGAGCAGGCTCTTGAACTTGTAGCTCTTCTGATTCTTGAGCAGCAGCGCACCAGAGAGCGAGCCCTTGCTGGTCACCGTGAAATCGATGCGACCGGCGGGATCGCCGCTGGTTTCCTCAACGAGCAGCCCCTGGTAGGTGCCGGCAAAGGGGGTGAAGGTGTCTTGGGCGACGAGCGGAGCGCCGAGCAACAGCAGACCGGCGACCAGACTGCGGGACAGGAAACGAGGGAGAAGGAGTTTCATGGGCGCGCCAAGAATGGCAGAAAACCACCTTGGCGCAACTGACTCGCGACCTCGTTGCAATATAATCTCTAGAAGAAGCACTGAGGCTCGAGACCTCAGGCCTTCCAGACCTTGAGCAGGGCCTCGGCCATGTCGGCGGGCGAGTCGGCAACGGAAATGCCGCACTCGGCGAGGATGCGCTTCTTGGCCGCGGCGGTGTCATCGGCGCCGCCGATAATGGCGCCGGCATGGCCCATGCGACGCCCGGGAGGCGCGGTGGCGCCGGCGATGAAGGCGGCGATGGGCTTCTTGCAGTGTTCCTTGGCCCAGAGGCCGGCCTCGACCTCGGCGGTGCCGCCGATTTCGCCGATCATGATGATGGCTTCGGTCTCGGGATCCTCGTTGAACATCTTCAGCACGTCGAGATGGCTGGTGCCGTTGACCGGGTCGCCGCCGATGCCGACGCAGGTGCTCTGGCCGTAACCACGGGTGGTGAGCTGCCAGACCGCCTCATAGGTGAGGGTACCCGAGCGGCTGACAACACCGACGTTGCCGCGCTTGTGAATGTAACCGGGGGCGATGCCGATGCGGCAGCCACCCTGGGACTTGTCGCCGCGACCGGGCGTGACCACGCCGGGGCAGTTGGGGCCGATCAGGCGGGTCTTGCTGCCCTTCATGGCGGCCTTGACCTTGATCATGTCATTGACCGGGATGCCCTCGGTGATGGCGACCACGAGATCCAAACCGGCGTCAAC
>JAEYYS010000488.1 GCA_023428335.1 Verrucomicrobiota bacterium
GCGGCATGCCTGCTATACGCGCGCCCGGCCACCCGTATTGCTCCTCCATGGACCGCCGCGATTTCCTCAAGACCTCCAGCGCCGCCGCACTCGCGGCCGGCTCCCTGCGTTCCTCCAGCGCCGCGGCGCCACGCCAGCCGGAGCTCATCCGCACCGAAAACGCCCGGCCCGGTCACGATTTCCAGCTCACCCGCATGATGCCCGACGGCCGCGGCGCGCACCGCAGCTCGCTCATTGAGGGCTACTGCTCGCGCCAGTCGCTCAAGGCCGGCGAAACCCTGGAATTTTTCGTCAGCACCAAGCCCGCCGCCCGCTTCACCCTGGAAATCTTCCGCATGGGCTACTACGGCGGTGCCGGCGCGCGGCGCATGGCCGAGCTGGGGCCCTTCGACGGCGCCGAACAGCCGGTGCCTGAGATCGGTGAAAACCGCCTGCGCGAATGCCGCTGGCAGGCCTGCACCTCGCTGGTCATCCCGGCCGACTGGCCGAGCGGCGTGTACCTCGGTCGCCTGAGCACCGTGCCGGCCGCCGCGGACAAGCCCTACTGGCAGAGCTACGTCATCTTCATCGTCAAGGACGACCGTCCCGCCGACATCCTCTTCCAGTGCAGCGACAACACCTGGCAGGCCTACAACCGTTGGCCGGTCAACGAATCGCTGTACACCGACCCGCGCGCCGCCCACGCCCCCGGGGTCAGCGTCAGCTTCGACCGTCCGTACGGCAAGTACCCGCAGATCTTCGACAACCCGCAGAGCATGGGCAGCGGCGAGTTCCTGCTCTGGGAATACCCGCTCTGCTACTGGCTGGAAAAGGAGGGTTACGACGTCACCTATGGCTCCAACGTCGACGCCCTTGAGCCCGCCCACCTGGCGCGCTGCAAGGCCATGATCAGCATCGGTCACGACGAATACTGGGATCTGCGCCAGTATCAGAACGTCAAGCAAGCCATTGCCGACGGCCTCAGCGTGCTCTGGCTCTCGGCCAACGACGTGTACATGGTCACGCCCTTCACCGCCAACGCCGCCGGTGCGCCGAACCGTCGCCTGACCCGCGAAACCTGCTACGGCGAATTCCGCGAGGAGGAAAAGCAGGCCTACGCCAAGGTGCTCGGTCCGTTTGAAAAACCCGGCCCCGATGAGCGCGACATCATCGGCGCGCGCACGGTCGTGCCCTTCAACGGCGGTGGCGACTGGACCTGCGCGAAACCCGATCACTGGCTGTTTGAGGGCACCGGCATGAAGCAGGGCGACAGCATTCCCGGCCTGGTCGGCTGGGAATTCCACGGCGATCCCGACACCGCACGTCCGGGACTGGACGTGATCGCCGAGGGCAACGTCTGGGCTGGCGGTACCCGCCTCGGCCGCTACGCCGCGACCGTCTTCGAAGGGCCGAAAAAGAACATCGTCTTCAACGCCAGCACCATCTTCTGGAGCCAGGGCCTGAGCGACCCGCCGGGCCACATGATCCCGTGGAGCCACTGGTCGCGTCCGCACGGCCCCGATGACCGCGTCCAACGCATCACCGCCAACGCCCTCCAGCGCGCGCTGGGGTGAGTAGATTTCAGATCTCCGAAATCTGAGATTTGAGATCTCCTAAGCCAGGATCTCCCGCATGACGTGGCCGTGGACATCGGTGAGGCGGAAGTTGCGGCCGCTGAACAGGTAGGTGAGCTGCTCGTGATCGACCCCGAGCAGATACAGCACCGTGGCCCAAAGGTCGTAAACGGTCTGCACCTTTTCGACGGCGTGATAGCCGAGGTCATCGGTTTCGCCGAGACTCATGCCGCCGCGCACGCCGCCACCGGCCATCCAGATGCTGAAGCCGTACGGGTTGTGGTCGCGGCCGTCGCTGCCTTGGGCAAAGAAGGTGCGCCCGAATTCGCCGGCCCAGACGACGAGGGTGCTGTCGAGCAGCCCGCGCGACTTCAGGTCCTTGAGCAGGCCGGCGATGGGTTGATCGACCTGCCAGGCCATGTTGCCATGCCCCTCCTTGAGCTGGCCATGCTGATCCCAGGGATTCGGCGCCTGCCCGGCACCGAGCTGCTGCGGCAGGCAGCTCAGCTCGATGAAACGCACCCCCCGCTCGACCAGCCGTCGCGCCAGCAGGCACTGCTTGCCGTAGGCGCTGCGCGTGCTCTCGGGGCCATCGATGCCGTACAGCCTTTTTGTCGCCTCGCTCTCGCCGGACAAATCGCAGAGCTCCGGCACGGCCGACTGCATGCGCCAGGCCATTTCGTAATTCTGGATGGCGGCCTCGACCTCGCGATGGGCGCCGAGTTCGCCGAGGAAGCCCTGGTCGAGCTCGCCGATGAAATCGAGTCGCCGGCGCTGCAGCGCAGCCGGCTCACGCGGGCGGATGTTGCGCACCGGTTCGGTTTCATCGACGCGGATCAGCGAGGCCTGGTGCTGGGCCGGCAGGAAGCCGTTGCCAAACAGGCCGACCCCGCCATGCGGCGGCAGGGCGCCACCGCTCTGCAGGACCACGTAACCGGGCAGGTCGCGCGCTTCCGTGCCGAGGCCATAACTCGTCCAGGCACCCGCGCTCGGGTAGCCGAGGAAGGGGAAACCCGTGTGCATGAAGAAGTTGCCCTGGGCGTGCTCGCTGAATTTCGCGGTCATGCTGCGCACCACGCAGAGTTCATCGGCCACCGTGGCCATGTGCGGAAACAGATCGCTCACCGGCAGGCCGGACTGGCCATACCTCTTGAAGGCCCAGTGCGAGGGTTGAACAACACCGTCGTTGTTGAACTGCGTGCGCGCGGTCGCCACCGGCGGCGGCTTGCCGGCATGCTTCTCCAGCAGCGGCTTCGGATCAAAGCTGTCGAGGTGCGAGACCCCGCCGCTCATGTAGCAGAAGATGACGCTGCGTGCGCGGGGGGTGAAGCGTTTGGCGCGATGCGTGATCGGCGCGGCCGGCGCGTTTTCAGCCATCAGGCCGGCGAGCGCGGCAAGGCCAAAACCGTTCGAAGCACGGGCGAGAAGATGGCGGCGGGTCATGAGGGACATGGTTCTCGGTTCTCGGTTCTCAGTTCGTGGGGCCTGGTTTGCGGTCGAGGTGCTGGCCGAGGTAGCGAATGAAGGCGCCGATTTTGTTTCGCGTCAGACTGGCCATGCCAAAGATCTCATCGAATCCTTGCTGCGTGCAGTATTGCTGATCCAAACAGCGATAGCATTGGCTTTGCAACTCGGAGCAAGAGCGTTTCGCATAATGAAGAAACCGAATGAACTCCCGGTTGCTTCCTCCATCAAAACCTTCGGCAATGTTGTCCATGATGGAACCCGCCGAACGCAACATCTGATCCTTGAGAGAAAAATCCTTCGCCAACGGGCTGGCCGAGGCAAGGTCATGCACCCGCTTGCAGAGATCTCTGGCAAGCTGCCACGATTCGATGTCTTCAAAGCGGTCGATTTTCATGGGTGGCTTGACTGAAAACAGGGAACTCTGAACCGGGAACCAGGAACTTACCGCAGGTAAACAAACTCCTTCAAGTTGAGGATCGACAGGGCCAGGCTCTGCCAGGCGGCGGCTTCGGGGGAAGCTTCGCCGAGGGCGTCGGTCAGCTCGCGGGTTTCTGTTTCCACGCGCCCGAGTTCGGTCCGCAAGACTTCGACCTGGCGACGTTCGGCGTCCGGCAGTGCGGCGAGCAGGTCGCGCTCGGTGATGGGCAGGCCTTCCAAACGGGCGCTGCGGGCGAGTTCCTCCGGAGTCAGCGCGCGGTCGTAAACGCGGGCGCGGTGGATGCGGCCGCGCAGGCCGCGGTTGCCGCTCGGCGCGCCGTGGCGACAGCCCAGCAGAACCTGGCTGGTGGCGGCGTCGAACACGGCGCCAGGGGCCTTGCGATAACGGCGGCCGTAGGGCTGGCCGTCGCGGTAACCGCGCACCGTGCCATCGGCCTCATACACCACCGCCACATGCACCACGCGCCGGTCGGCCTCGGACTCGGGCGGGCCGTCGAAGGTCTCGCTGCGCGAGAAGTGATCGCTGCCGGCCACCCAGTGACGCGGTTGTTTTTCGCCAAACACGATCGAGTCAAAGCGCACGCCATCCCTGCCCTGCACCGTCAGCACGCCGCCACCGCGCGCGTCGAGCGAATCAAGCTGCACCCAGGCTTCGAGTGTTTTCGCCGTGAGCGTTTTCGGCAGCGCCGCCGACTGCGCCATGGAAGCGCCATCAAGGATGAGCGCGCCGTTTTCCACCCGCGCCTTGCCGGTGAGCGTGAGCGGCAGGCGGCCCTGGGTGTCGGCGAGATCCTCGTCAAAGGTCCATTCAGCCAGTGGCTCGGGGACTGCGACGGATCGGTCGGATC
>JAEYYS010000507.1 GCA_023428335.1 Verrucomicrobiota bacterium
CTGAGGGTCAGCGTCGCACTGCCGCTGGCATTCGGCAGCGGGGTGTAGGCGAGCGTGCCAGCAAAGCTGAGCGGGGTCAGGACGATGCTCTCGGTCGGTATCAACTCCGGCCGGCTCGAGGTTACTGTCATCAATGGGGTGGCCACATCGGAACCCAGCAGCCGGAAGGATTGCACCTGGGTCGTGGCGTCTTCCGCGAGGGTCTGGTTCAACAGGCCGAAAATCTCCGGTGGGGCATTGGCTTCGATCTGAATCTTGAAACTCTGGGCCGGCGAGGTGTCCACCCCACCCGCCTGCGTGCCACCGTTGTCCCGGGCGCGCACGAAGAGCGTGGCGGTTTGTCCACCAGCACCCGCCAGCGGCTGCAGGCTGAGCACGCCCGCGGCATCGATGGCCGGCGGACTGACAAACAGCTCAGTTCGGTCGGTCTCTGCCAGGAAGCTGACGGTTTGGCCGTCTTCATCGGCGGCGCCTTTGGAGGTCACGGTCGCCCAGGGAAGGGCGATCGACTGGCCGGCGGTGACCCGGACATTGCCCACAGTCGTGAAGCTAGGCGGTGTGTTGGTCGTCAGGGTTGTCAGGGTGAACGCCTGCACCGCACTGCGGTCCTGGCCACCACGTTCC
The DNA here is from genome assembly GCA_023428335.1 of Verrucomicrobiota bacterium. GTDB lineage: Bacteria > Verrucomicrobiota > Verrucomicrobiia > Verrucomicrobiales > Verrucomicrobiaceae > Prosthecobacter. The sequence goes on from JAEYYS010000507.1 coordinate 625, forward strand.
GTGCCGCCGTCATCGATCAGGCGCAGGCCAAGCGTTGCCGTACCGGCCACCTTCGGGTTGGGGGCGAAGCTCAACGTGCCATCGGTCTCGACGGCCGGCAGTTCCGCAAACAGGCCGGGGTTGCTGTTGCTGACGATCTCGAAAGCGAGGGCCTGCGTGTTTTCGTTGGCGGGTCCCGCGCGGATGGCGGTGGCCCAGCCGCTGAGTTTCTGGGCGCCGGCAGTGCGCGCGGCGATGACATCCGGCCCCTTGAGGAAGGAGGGCGCGTCGTTCACGGATCGCACCGTCACTTTGAAGCGGTTGGTGCCGACCGCGGTGCCATCGTCGATGGCGATGTCGACGGTGGCGCTGCCATTCTGCTCCGGCAGCGGGGTGATCTTCAGGGTGCGCTGGTTGGTGGTACCTGTCAGAAGAACATTGTCAGCCGGCAGCAGTTGCGGCTGGCTGGAAGTGATCGTCAGGGACGGCCCCAGCAAAAAATCATCTTCAGACATGAGAAGGTTCAAGAGCATGACAGGCAACTCAGTGGGCAGGGCATCCTCGTCGATCACCAAGTCGCGCAATCCGAAGGCGACGGGAGTCTGGTTCGCCACGGTCGCCGTGATGTCGTTGCCGTCGCCGCCGAAATAGGAGAGGCGCATTTCGGCACCCTGCATGTTGAGGATGCCACCTTCAGGCAGGCCGGCGAAGGTGCCTGTGCGACCGCCTGCGGTGCCGGCCACCTCCACCAGCAGGTACTCCTGGCCTGGCACCAGAGCGAAGTCCGGCTCCGGCCTCAGCACTAGTTCGACGCCCTCGGCAATGCTGAGGGTTGTCACCCGGATCTGGTCGTAAGTACTGCCTGCCACCATGGTTGAACCCAGGTCCATCTCCAGGACGGCGCGCGCATCCGTCGAAGAATCGTGCCGCAGGTGGAGTTCATCAAAGGTGAGTTGGGTCGTCGAATCCGCCAGGCCTTCCTCGCGCCCCGGTTGGATGCGCCCGCCGGCAAAGACCCGGTTCAGTTGGCCGTCCGCGCCACGCAGGGTCGAGTTGCGCGAAAAAACCACGTCCGCGTCCAGCCTGCCATTGATTTCCAGGGCATGCCGGCTGCCTTTCTCCATGACGATGGATCCGACCGTCAGATTGCCATTGAGGACCGTCGTGCCGCCACCGGCAATGCGGATATCCTGGCCGTCGCCCCCGGCCTCCCGAAAATGCGAATCCCTCTCCAGGATGAGTTTGGCACCTTCCTCAAACATGAAGAACAGGTTCTTGTTGACCAGCGGTGCGCTGCCCACGGGATCCCCGAATTGAAAGTACACGAAGATGGCTGCAAAAGCATTGAAGAAGGCATCGGCAATGGAGCCGCTCGAGTTGGGGGAGATGGGCTCCAGAAAGGACGAATCGGAATCGAGACCCTGGCGGAAACGCAGCGAGGCATCCCGGTGCAGTGCCAGCACCATGGTCTTTGCCTGGAGGGCATGGATCACCTTCAGATCCAGGTCGACATGATTGCCGGCCTCGACCTCAATGTTGCCTGCCACGACAAGACTGTCGTTGGCCTGGGCGATGGTGTAGTCGTCACCCTGGAACAGCATGTTGACGGCAAAAGCGCCGCCCAGCGGATTGACCGTCCGTTTGAAAGCAGGCAGGCCTGCCGGAAAGGAAACGCTGTTGAGCGGTGAATTGGGATCCGGAAGGTTGCCGCTGCCGGGCACTTGGTTGCTGCTCCAGTTGGCCGGATCATCCCAGCGGTCGCCCGTGTTGCCGGTCCAGGCCGTGGTGTTCAGCACGACGGGCGGTATCGGTGGAAAGGCCACCTGCAGCTCAATCTGTTGCGGAGTGCTGGCATTGACGCCCCCAAGGGCGGTGCCACCGTCATCCACCGCACGCACCGTCAGCAGGGCCGTTCCCTCCACGTCAAGCGGGGTGCAGGTGAGACGGCCGTCCGCCGCGAGGCTGGGCTGGATCAGGAAGAGTTCGGGGTTGGAATTGGCCAGAATTTCGAACTGCTGTTTTTGCCCTTGGGTAGCCTCGCCGGGCCCGACCGAGATGGCTTGCGCAGCCGTCAGCGTGACGGGTGCCAGATTGGGTACGATGCTGAGTGGACTGATGACGTTGAAGGAGGGGGCGTCATTCACCGGCGTGACCTGCACGTTGAAGGTTTGGGTGGCGGTCAGGACGCCGTCCGTGACACTTACCGTCACCGGCAGGTTGGTGTCGAAAAAGTGGGCCTCCGGCTGGATACGCAACCGGCGCGAACTGCCGGTGCCTAGAACCGTCACCGTGGCATTCGGTGAACTCGCGGTCACCGCCAGCTGCGCAATCGCCGTATTGGGATCCGCGAGGGTAAAGGGCACTTCCAGCACGCTGTCCTCCAGCAGGGTCTGGTTCTCGATCTTGCTCATCGTCGGCACCAGATCAACCACGGTGGCGGTCACATCATTGCCGTCACCGCCCGAGTGCGAAAGACGCAGAGCGGCCGACGTTGCCTTCAGCACGGTGCCCTCGGGCAGGCGAAGGCGACCGCTGAGGTTGCCGGCACTGGTCTTGTCGATGAGCACGAAGGTTTGACCGAGGGCGGGAGCAAATCCGCGTCCCGGTTCCAGCACGATTTCAGCGTTGTCCTGCAGCAGCAGCGATCCGGCGATGCGGATCTGGTCGTGGGTTGCCCCGGGCGAGGCCGGCGTGCCCAGACGGAAAAGCAGCCGACTGTCCTTGCCCAGGGTGGTCTGGCGTTCGAAAGTCAGGCGGCCGAAGCTGTCACCGTTGCGACTTGCACTGACTTCGGTGGCCAGGGCCAGAAAGTCCGCGGCCACGACACCGGTGCCGGTGAAGCGGGAAAGGAAGAAGAGACTGCGCACCAGAACTTCTCGAGCCTCGAGTTCACCAGCCAGATGCAAATCTCCCAAGCTCACCGTGACCAAGCCATCGGGAAGACTCAGCCGGCTGCCGGCGGCGACGGTCTTGCCAAAACCGCGGAAATGCAGCTCGGCGGGCACCGTCGGTGCCGCGGTCACGTCGCCGGACACGGTCACGGCGCCGCCGGCGAGGGTCAGCGGAAAGGTGCTGAGCTGAATGTCGCCATTGAGAACCAGGTGCGGGTCCTTGACGGTGGCTTCACCGCCGACAAAAAAGGTCTGGGTGCCGACAATCTGCAGGTTGGCATTCACCGTGGCTGTGCCGGCAAAGTTGGTCGAATCCACCAACTCGATGCCGCCGGCAGCGAGGCGAATCGCGGCGCCGGAAAGGCTGTAGCCATCGTCCTTGAACACCAGCTTTTGGATGAGCGGGTTGGCGATGTCCTGAGTCATCGCCTTGCGACTGATGCCCTCGGGAAACACGAGGGTCTCCGTGAGGGACGGCAGACGGTTCAGGTTCCAGTTTTTGGCATCGCGCCAACTGCTGCTGGAGGATCCATCCCAAAGGATGTCCGCCCGCAGGGTGCCGAGAAAGAAGAGACCGAGCAGAGCGACGCGGGCAAGATGGGTCATTTCCACACAGCATGTCAGGCGAAGGCCCCGGTTGCAACTCTGAGGTCATGCCCGCGGATTTAGGGCAGGCTCTAGGAGGCCGGACCTATCGCCCCGCTTCCATCGTCAGCGCGCGCAGTCGTTCCGTGCGTTCCGGCGTCAACTGATCCCAGGTGAAGCGCCAGCTCCAGAAGTGTTCGCCCATCTGGCCGGGCGTGTTCATGCGCGCCTCGCTGCCGAGGCCAAGCACGTCCTGCAGCGGGGCGATGGCCAGTCGCGCCTGCGAGCGCCAGACGGCGCCGAGGAAATCCCAGTTTAGCTGCGAGCCATCGGTGCCGGTGTAGGCGAGGATGGTGCGGCGTTCCGCCTCAACCTGTTCGGCCGTGCGGGTCGTGGCCTCGCCCTCGCCACTGCGGAACAGGCCGAGCACGGTGTCGTTGTCGTGCGTGCCGGTGTAGGCGACGCAGTCCTCGGGGTAGTTCTCCGGGATGTACTCCTGCGCCAGGGTGTCGGCGCCGAAGGCGAACTGCATCACCTTCATGCCCGGGAAACCGTGGCGCTCGCGCAGGGCGGTGACGTCAGGCGTGATGATGCCGAGGTCCTCGGCGATGACCGGGAGCTCGCCGCCAAGGCCGTTTTTGAGCGCGTCGAAAAGGGCGTCGCCCGGGGCCTCGACCCAGCGACCGTTCACCGCGGTCGGTTCGGCGGCGGGAATCTCCCAGTAGGCGGCAAAACCGCGGAAGTGATCGATGCGAACGATGTCCACCATCTCCAGGGTTTTGCGCAGGCGCGCCTGCCACCAGGCGAAGCCTTCCTCCGCATGCGCCGGCCAGCGGTACAGCGGGTTGCCCCAGCGCTGGCCGGTGGCGCTGAAGTAGTCGGGCGGCACGCCAGCGACGACGGTGGGCGCGCCGGCGTCATCCAGTTCGAAGAGGTCGGGCCGCGCCCAGACATCGGC
>JAEYYS010000030.1 GCA_023428335.1 Verrucomicrobiota bacterium
CCCTTGCGCCAGGCGTACAGGAAGGCGACGCCGAGGATGCTGATGAAGCCGAGCGCCGCCCAGGCGATGCCGACCCCGTAGGCCGCGATCTGGTCGCGGAAGATCACCGCGCCCGGGTAGAGGAAGACCACCTCGATGTCGAACAGCACGAAGAGCATGGCGACGATGTAGAACTTCACGCTGAAGCGCGGCTGGGCCTCGCCCAGCGGCAGCATGCCGCACTCGTAGGCGCTGTCCTTCATGGTGTTGCGCTTGGCCGCCTTGCCCGCCAGCACGGACGCCAGCAGGGTGCCCCCGGCGAAACCGGCGGCGATCAGGATCTGCAGAAGGACGGGAAGGTAGTTCTCGAGCATGGAAACCCCAGCCTAACCGGCCCGGGCCATCCGTCAAGATGCCGAAACGGCTGCGCTCCGGCCTTGAATCGGGGGCCGGGCCGGGCAAGGTTCCGCTTTCCCACCATGCGCATCCTTTCCGGCCTTCAACCCAGCGGGCGACTCCACATCGGCAACTACTTTGGCATGATGGAGGCCGCCTTGAAGCTCCAGCACGAGGGCGAGGCCTTCTACTTCATCGCCGATTACCACTCTTTGACCAGCATCCAGGACGGCAAGCTGCTGCGCTCGCACGTGCGCGACCTCGCCATCGACTTCCTCGCCTGCGGCCTGGACCCGGCCAAGTGCGTGCTGTTCCGCCAGAGCGACGTGCCCGAGCACACCGAGCTGGCCTGGATCCTCAGCACCGTCACCCCCATGGGCCTGCTCGAGCGCTGCCACAGCTACAAGGACAAGATCGCCAACGGCATCAGCCCCTCGCACGGCCTGTTCGCCTACCCGGTGCTCATGGCCGCCGACATCCTCATCTACGACAGCGACGTCGTGCCCGTCGGCAAGGACCAGAAGCAGCACGTCGAGGTCACCCGCGACATCGCCGTCAAGATGAACCTGGCCTTTGGCGAGGGCCTGCTCAAGGTGCCCGAACCGCGCATCCGCGAGGAGACCGCCGTCGTGCCCGGCCTCGACGGCCGCAAGATGAGCAAGAGCTACGACAACACCATCCAGCTCTTTGAGGAGCCCGGCGCGCTCAAGAAGAAGATCATGCGCATCGTCATGGACTCCACCCCGCTGGAGGACCCCAAGCCGATCGAAAACAACAGCGTGCTCGCCCTCTACAAGCTGGTCGCCTCGCCCGCCGACTACCAGACCATGGTCGACGACCACCAGCGCGGCGGCATCGGCTACGGCGACTTCAAAAAGCGCCTGCTCGAGGCCATGCTCGCCCACTTCGCCCCCTTCCGCGAACGCCGCGCCGAAATCGTCGCCGACCCCGACTACGTCAACCGCGTGCTCGCCGAGGGCGCCGAAAAAGCCCGCGCCCTCGCCCGCCAGACCCTCAACCGCGTCCGCGCCGCCGTCGGCCTCGGCGACTAACTGCCATGCAAGACGGCTACGAACTCCTCGACAGCGGCGGCTTCCAGAAGCTGGAACGTTTTGGTAGCTTCGTGCTGTCGCGGCCCTGCGCCCAGGCCGTCTGGCAGCCGCGCCGGCCGCAGAGCGACTGGCAGCGCGCCACCGCCGCCTTCTTCCGCGACGGCGGCAACCAGTGGCGCGGCCGCGAGCGCCTGCCCGCCACCTGGGAAATCGAGGTCGATGGCAGCCGCTTCCGCCTCAGCAGCACCGATTTTGGTCACCTCGGCATCTTCCCCGAGCAGCGCGAGACCTGGAAGCGCCTGCGCGAACTCGGCGCCGCCTACGCCAAGGCCCATGGCCGGCCGGCGCGCGCGCTCAACCTCTTTGCCTACTCCGGGGGCAGCACCCTGGCCGCCGCCCGCGGCGGAGCGGAAGTCTGCCATGTCGACGCCTCCAAGGGCATGGTCGACTGGGCCCGCCAGAACGCCGCCCTCAACGGCCTGGAGGACCGGCCGATCCGCTGGATCGTCGACGACGTCACCAAGTTCCTCGAGCGCGAGCTGCGTCGCGAGCGCCGCTACGATCTGATCATCCTCGACCCGCCCAGCTACGGCCGCGGCGCCAAGGGCGAGGTCTTCAAGATCGAGAACGACCTGCCGCCCCTGCTCGACCTGCTCGGCCGCCTGCTCTCCGACCAGCCGCTCGGCGTCCTGCTCTCCTGCCACACCCCCGAGCTGACCCCGATCGCCCTGCACCACCTGCTGCTGCAGGCCTTCGGCGCCCGCGGCGGCAGCCTCGAGCACGGCGAAATGCTCCTGCGCGGCGGTCCCGACGTCCTGCCCGTCCCCAGCGGCAGCTACTGCTGGTGGCTCACCCCACCGGCCTGACCACCCGCCCTTTGAGTGGACAAAACGCCAAGGCCAGCCCATGGTGCCAGCGAGACCGTGAGCCCTCCCGCTCCCCTCGGTCTCCATCCCAAATCATCAATCTTTGATTTTCAACCGTCCCCGTAGTTCAATGGATAGAACGAGGGTTTCCTAAACCTTAAATGCAGGTTCGATTCCTGCCGGGGACACCAGGGTGGTAGGGCGCTCTGTGCCAGAGCGCCGTGATGGGAGAGATGGCCCCAGCGCCGGGCAGGGGCAGGGGCAGGGGGGGGCTCGGTCACCCAACAAAGCCAGGCTGGGTCGTCGCACCCTGCAGGTGCGTGCGGTCTTGGGTCGCAATG
>JAEYYS010000046.1 GCA_023428335.1 Verrucomicrobiota bacterium
CCTCCAACCAGCGCTCCAGCGGCCAGTTCTTGCGCTCAGAACCGCTGCCGGGATGCAGGGCAATGACGGCCGCGTCGCCCTGCGGGGCACGACGCGGAAAAAACGGCCGGCGCCAGTCGCCATCCTCCAGAAACAGCGCCAACCGCTCCAGCGACCGGGCGAGCTGAACGGCGGCATGCCCCTGCCCCGGCTGCACCTGGTGCGGGCACTCAATCAGGGTCTTGACGCCGGCCCGCGCGAGGTTGTCGCGGAAAATACCGTCGGGATCGTAGAGGTAGCTGAGGACCAGATTGAAGCCGGCCAGGTACGCCGCCAACTCCGGGTCAATGGCGGCGCCGCGCGCAAACAACCGAGCCATGCCACCGTGCTCGAGAGCGCGGGTGCGGTCGGCCAACCCCGCCGCCACCGCCAGCGCACTGATGCCCGGATAACCGAGCACCTCGATCTGGTTGTCGGGCAACGACTCGCGCAGCAGGCGCAGGGCCGGCAGGGTGAGAATGAAATCGCCCACCGCCCCCCCGCGGATGATGAGCACGCGCCCGCCCGCCGCCATGGCTCAGTAGGTGGTCAGCGCCAGCAGCAGCAGCACGGCACCGTAGATCATGCCGGCCCAGACGGCGGCATTCCAGCGCGCGGGCTTGGCGAGCAGCCAGTGAATCCAGTCGCGCATCAGGAAGGGCATGCCGACAAAGAACATGCCGACCAGGATCCAAACGTAGGCGAGAGCCGGCAGCAGCAACCGGGTGGTTTGTGGCTGCAGGAAGGCCGCGCACAGCACCGGACCGGCAGCGAGCAGCAGCAGCGAACCGAAGGCGCGCACGGCGAGAAACTCCTTCACATGCACCAGCACCAGCACAAAGGCGATCGGCACCAGCATGAGGAACCACTTCCGCAGGAAGAAGAACTCGCCCATGTCGATGTTGGCCAGGCACATCATGCTCCAGAAGAAGCTGAGCGTCAGCAGACCGGCGCCCCAGGCGTAGTTGCGCGGGAAGGCGCGCAGGAAGGCCTGCGCCCGCTCGGCGTTGCGCCAGGCCCAGGCATGCTTGGCCAGCAGCAGCAGGCCGAGCGCCACGCCCGTGCCCTTCAGCGGCAGGCCGCCATCCGGCTCAAGATGGTAGAGATAGTCGTGCAGTTCCTTCAGCATGGGAAGGCCGCCACCCTGCCGCTTCCGGCCGGCGAATCAACGACGAACATCCGCTTCGCCCTTGCCAGCGCCCCGGCGGCGGTGCCATGTGGGGCCATGAGCAGAATCGGAAAACGCCAGGTCATCGCCGGCCGGGAGGTCAGCCCGCGCAAAAGCCTCGGCCAGAACTTCCTGGTCGATCCCCAGATGGCGCGCTGGATCGCCGACCAGGTCGAACCCGACGACGCCGCCCTTGTGGTCGAGCCCGGCCCCGGCCTCGGCGCCATGACCGAGCACCTGCAGGGCCGGCCGCAGCGACTGCTGCTCATCGAAAAGGACAATGAACTCGCCCCGCAGCTCGCCGAACGTTTCGCCGGCCGTGCCGACGTCGAGGTGCTGCACGCCGACGCCACCCGCGTCGACCTGCGCCCCTGGTACCGCCACGGCGATGTGCGCGTCGTCGGCAACCTGCCCTACTCGGTCGGCGGCGAGATCCTCAAGCGCCTGCTGACCCCGCCCACACCGGTGACGCGCGCGGTGTTCATGCTGCAGAAGGAGGTCTGCCAGCGCCTGGCCGCGCGCGCCGGCGAGGACGGGTACGGGGCCCTCTCCGTGCTCGTGCAGAAGGACTGGAACGTCGAACTGCTGCGCATCGTGCCGCCCGACGTCTTCAAGCCGCGGCCGAAGGTCGACAGCGCCGTCGTGCGACTGACCCCGCGCGATCCCGCCAGCCTGCCGGTCTGCGACCGCCGCCAGTTCGATCGCCTGGTGCGCATGGGCTTCAGCCAGCGCCGCAAGCAGCTGAAAAACCTGCTGCCCGAACCGCCCGGCGGCTGGCAGGCCCTCGCGGACACGCTCGCCCGACCAGCCTCCATGCGCGCGGAGGAACTGCCGCTCGAGGAGTGGGTCCGCCTCACCCGCTGGTATGAGCAGCGCCTGCAGGCCGACGCCGGCCAAAAGGCCTGCGAGCTGTTCGACGTCGTCAACGAGCGCAACGAGGTCACCGGCCAGCTCACCCGCGGCGAGGTCCATGCCCGCGGCCTGCTGCACCGCGCGGTGCACATCTTTGTCGTCAACCGCCGCGGCGAGGTCTTCCTGCAAAAACGCTCGCACCTCAAGGACGTCGCCCCGCTCAAGTGGGACAGCAGCGCCGCAGGCCACCTCGACGCCGGCGAAAGCTACGCCGACTGCGCCATCCGCGAGCTGCGCGAGGAAAACGGCATTGAGGTGACCTCGACCGAACTCGCCGCCGAACTGCCGGCCGGGGCGCACACCGACTTTGAATTCGTCGAGCTTCGCCTCGCCCTCCACGACGGCCCGATGCGCTGCCCGCCCGAGGAGATCGCCTGTGGCGAATGGTTCGCCCCGGAGCTGGTTGACGCCTGGGTGCAGGAACGCCCGCAGGACTTCGCCAAGGGCTTCGTCTCCTGCTGGCGGGCCTGGCGCGGACGCTGACTCAGATCAGGCCGAGCTTGCTGAGCACGGCCTTCAACTCCGCCACCTTGGCGGCTTCCATCGGCACCAGCGGCAGGCGCAGCTCATCCGTGCAATGACCCGCCAGGGCCATCGCGGTCTTCACCGGGATCGGATTGGTGGCGAGCTTGAGGAAGGCGGCAAACAGCGGGTAATACTGCTCGTGCAGCACGCGCGCGCCGGCGTAATCGCCCTGCAGGGCCAGCTTGACCATGTCGCTGATCTGGCGCGGGATGACGTTCGAGGCAACGCTGACAATGCCGACACCACCCACCGACATGAAGGGCAGCGTCAGTCCGTCGTCGCCGGACAGGATCTCGAAACTCGACGGCAGGATCTGGCGCATCTGGCTGACGCGCTCCGGGTTGCCACCGGCCTCCTTGATGGCGCGGATGTTCGGGCAGGCCGCGACCAGTCGCTCCAGCACGTCCAGACCGATCTCAATGCCGCAGCGGCCGGGAATGCTGTACAGCATGATCGGCAGCGAGGTGCTCTCGGCCACCGCCTTGAAATGCTGGAACAGACCCTCGGGCGTCGGCTTGTTGTAGTAGGGCGCCACCTGCAGCGAAGCCGTCGCTCCGGCCGCCTCGGCCGCCTGGGTCAGGGCCACGGCCTCACGGGTGCTGTTGGCGCCGGTGCCGGCCATGACGATGCCGCGACCGCGAGCATACTCGACCGTCAGGCGAACGACGCGGTCATGCTCCTCGTAGTCGAGGGTCGGCGACTCGCCTGTGGTGCCGCAGGGCACGACGCCGCTGACGCCGTTGTCGAACTGGAAATCCACGAGCCGCTTGAGCGACTCCTCGTCGATCTGGCCGTTGCGAAAGGGGGTGACGATGGCGGTATGGGTGCCGGCGAACATGGGGGTGGAAAAAACGGGCTGGAGGGGCGCGAAATCCACGCGCGGCCGGAGCCGGCACGGGAGATCAGGCCCAAGCTTTAATCAAAGGCCGCTTTTATCGCAGTTCAAGGCCTTTGCGCAGCCGCCCTGCAGCAGACGGGCCCCCGCCCCTCAGATTTCGACGGTGCCCTGGAAGACCACGTCCGCCGGGCCCAGCAGGGTGACGCTGCTGTATTCGTGCGGCGCAGTCTCCTCAAAGCCGACACGCAGGGTATCGCCGCCCCGGACCGTGACCGCCACCGGACTGGGCACGCCAGTCAGCTCGTGGTGGATCAGCGCGCAGGCGACCATGCCGGTGCCACAGGCAAGCGTCTCGTCCTCGACACCGCGCTCGTACGTGCGGATGGCAATGCGGTCGAGGCCGAGCACCTGCACGAAGTTGGCATTGGTGCCCTTCGGCGCAAAAGCCTCGTGGTAGCGCAGGCCGGCGCCCCACTCGCGCACCGGCACGCTCTCCAGGTCGTCGACCAGGACCACGGCATGCGGCACGCCGGTGTTGACGCTGTGAACGGTCAGGGTCTGGCCGGCAACCGTCAGTTCCTGGGCCAGCTTCAAACTGTGCGGCGCACTCATGTTGATGCGCACCTGCTCGCCCTCGAACTCGGCGGAAATCAGGCCGGCCAGGGTCTCGAACTGCACGAAGCTGAGCTCGTCGTGATGCAGTCGGTTGACGAAGCGACCAAAGCAGCGCGCGCCGTTGCCGCACATTTCGGCCTCGCCGCCGTCGGCATTGTAGTAGCGCATCTTGAAATCGCCCTGCCCTTCCGCCGGCTCGACACAGAGCAGGCCGTCGGCGCCGATGCCGCGGTGACGATCGCAGAGGCGCGCGATCTGTTCGCGCGAGAGGGCAAGGCCGAGGTGGCGGTTGTCCAGCATGACGAAGTCATTGCCGGCGCCGTTCATCTTGGTGAAGTTCAGGGTCATGGGAATGGTAGGATCAGGGCAGGGCCTTGACGGCGGCAACAAGCGGCGCCACAAAAGTTTCAACGCCAGCAGCGAGGTCGGCGGACGCGCCGGTTTTCTCAATCAACTTGACGATGGCGCTGCCGACCACCACTCCGTCGGCCATGGCGGCGACAGCCGCGGCCTGCTCGGGGTTGGAAACGCCGAAGCCGACGCAGACGGGCACCCGGGTCACCCGGCGGATCTCCGCCACCTGCTCGGCAATGCCACCGGCAATCTCGGTCTGCGCGCCGGTGACGCCCAGGCGCGACACGTAATAGATGAATCCCTCGGCGCTGCGCGCAATGCGGGCAATGCGCTCCGGCGGACTGGTCGGCGCGATGAGTTGGATGTGATGCAGGTCCGGCACCGGCTTCAATTCAACATTCTCCTCCGCCTCCTCGGGCGGCAGGTCGAGCACCAGGATGCCATCGGCACCGGCGGCCGCGGCGTCATGGTGGAAACGCTCGTAGCCGTAGGCATAGACCGGGTTCAGGTAGGTGAACAGCACGAGCGGGATCTGCGACTTCTCGCGCACGCGCCGGATCATCTCCAGCGCACCGGCCATCGTCGCCCCAGCCTTGAGCGCGCGATCCGCGGCCATCTGATTGACGACACCATCGGCCAGCGGGTCCGAGAACGGCAGGCCCAGTTCAACAACATCGACGCCGGCTCGCTCCAAGGCGAGCACCACATCCACCGTGGCCTCCAGCGTCGGGTCGCCGGCGCAGATGTAGGCGACGAAGGCGCGCTGATCAGCCGCGCGCAGGCGCGCGAAGCAGGAGTCGAGTCGGTTGGCAGGGGCGGACATGAGAAGTTTTCCTTAGCGCGCGGCCGGGAAAGTGCAAATGGCGGCGCGTGACGAAGGCGGACGGAGCGTGCAGCGCCAACATTTTACTGTCACGCACCATTTTCCATTTGCCAGCCGCGCCAGACCTTGTAGCATGTCGGCCCTTGTCATCGGGATCTGGAGCGGTAGCTCAGTCGGTTAGAGCGCCAGCCTGTCACGTTGGAGGTCGCGGGTTCGAGCCCCGTCCGCTCCGCCAGATCCACGATGATGACCCCGCGGTCAACGACCGCCGACGCAGTAGGCGTAGCGGTCCGAACGCAGGTAAATACGGCCCTCCACCACCGCCGGACTGGCGTTGAAAACACTGCCATCATCCGCCAGGGCCGAGGTCGCCAGCACCTCAAATTCCGGCTTGGCAGCGAGCACGGCGACACGACCGCCGCGACTGACATAAAACAGTCGGCCGTTGTTCAGCACGGGCGAGGCATACCAGCGATCGCGCGCGCCCGGCAGTTTGCCCTCGTAAACCTCCGCGCCGCTGTCCGCCTTCAGGCAGTGAAAGGTGCCACGCGAGTCGTTGACGAAATACAGGTGCCCGTCGTGACAGAGCGGCGAACTGACGTTCGACCCGCGCGGCGTGCGCCAGAGCACATGCGTGGCGCTGACGTCACCGCTGCCGCCGGCACGCACCGCCATGGCTTCGCCCTTCGGACTGCCAATGACAAACAATCGGTCGTTGTCGACCACCACCGACGGACACAGCTCGGCGGCTCGGATGGACTGGCTGAACCAGAGTTCGCGACCGCTCTTCGGATCGAAGGCGCGCAGGCGACCACTGGCGTTGACGACCAGTTCCTCGCGACCGCCCGTGTTGATCAGCAGCGGCGTGTTCCAGGAGGCGGGAAAACCGCGCGCACTCCACACCTCGCGGCCGGTGCGGCGATCCAGCGCCCACAGGGTGTCGCTCTCCAGGGCGGCGTTGACGAAGAGCAGGTCGCCATGCAGCACCGGCGAGGCGCCAGAACCCCAGTCATGCGCCTTCTCCCCGACGTTTTTCTCCCAGACCTTGCGACCGTCCATCGTGAAGGCATGCACCCCGGCCTGGGCGAAGAAGAAAAACACGCCCGTGCCGTCGGTGACGGCGCTGCCGGAGGCATAACCATGCGTGGTGATGTACTGACCGGTGTAGGGTTTATCAGGAACTGGCGACTCAATCTCATGCTGCCAGAGGATGCGGCCGGTCGCCCGATCGAGGCAAAGCGCATGGCGGCGCAGCTTGCCGGCATCGCCGGGCTCGCGGGCATCCAGACCGTAGCCGCTGTAGCAGGTCAGAAAAACGCGGTCGCCACTGACCACCGGGCTTGAGGAACCCGGCCCCGGCAGTTCGGTGCGCCAGACGAGGTTTTCACGCGCACCCCAGTCGAGCGGCAAGTCCGGGCCGACCGCCTTGCCATCGGCGTTTGGACCGCGAAAGCGCGGCCAATCCGCAGCTTCGGTGGACAGGGCGATCAGCAGGCAGGCAAACAGCGTCTTCATCCAGCCTGTAACGCCGCAAGTCGCTCGACCTTGGCGGAGACGACCGGGTTTGCCGAAAAAAGCGCTTAGAGGCAGGCCTTGAAGGCCGCAAGCAAATCCTCGTAGCGATCGAAGGCGCGGAACTGCGGGAACTGGGCACAGATGCTCTCCGGCGCGTGGAACAGGAAGCCGGTGTCGGCCTGGGCCAGCATGGTGGTGTCGTTGAAGGAATCGCCGGCGGCGAGCACCTGGTAGTTGAGCGACTGAAAGGCGGCGACCGCCTTCTGCTTCTGGTTGGCCTGGCGCAGTCGGTAGTCGGTGATGCGACCGGCGACATCCACGTCGAGGTGGTGGCAGAACAGGGTCGGCCAGGCGAGCTGACGCATGAGCGGCTGGGCGAACTCCTCAAAGGTGTCGCTGAGGATGATGACCTGGGTCAGGGCGCGCAGTTCGTCGAGGAAGGCCTTCGCGCCCTCAAGCGGCGCCAGCGTGCCAATCACGTCCTGGATGTCGGGCAGCTTCAGGCCATGGGCGTCGAGCAGTGCGAGGCGGCCGCGCATGAGCACGTCGTAGTCCGGCTCGTCGCGGGTCGTGCGACGCAGTTCGGCGATGCCGGTCTTGTCGGCGAAGGCAATCCAGATTTCGGGCACAAGCACGCCTTCCAGGTCCAGGGTGACGATCGTCTGTCGTTTCATGCGGGCTCTCCTTGTCACGGCCCGGCACGCCTGTCCAGCCCGGGTTCGGCGGGCGGTCCCGGGCTTTTTGCTTGCCCTGCCCCGCCCCACCCCGCTAAACAGCACGCTCATGTCCCTGCTCTCCCGCGAAGCCACCGTCGCCGGCCCTGGATTCTCGCGCTGGCGCGTGCCACCGGCCGCCATCGCGGTGCACCTGTGCATCGGCCAGGTGTATGGCTTCAGCGTCTTCAACAAGCCGCTTGCCGCGGCCCTCGGCGCGCCGGTATCCAGTGTCAACTGGGCCTACCAGATCGCCCTCATGATGCTGGGCATCTCGGCGGCGGTCTTCGGCAAGTGGGTCGAGCGCTCGGGCCCGCGCAAAACCATGGTCGCCGCCTGCCTCTGCTTCTGCGGTGGCCTGCTACTGGCGGCGCTCGGCGTGAAACTGAAGCTGCTCGGCCTGATCCTGTTCGGCTACGGCTTCGTCGGCGGCATCGGCCTCGGTCTCGGCTACATCGCCCCGGTCTCCACCCTGGTGAAATGGTTTCCCGACCGGCCCGGCATGGCCACCGGCATGGCGATCATGGGCTTGGGCGGCGGCGCGCTGGTCGGC
>JAEYYS010000091.1 GCA_023428335.1 Verrucomicrobiota bacterium
GGTCGTGACCCTGCATCTCCCAAGGCTGCTTCAGACCGGCAAAGCCGAGCAGGGTGGGGGCCAGGTCGGCACCGCCGACGGGTGTGCGGCAGACCTTGCCCTCGGGCAGGGTTCCGGGCATGGAGACGATGAGCGGTGAGCGCAGGTTGGCGTCATAGGGGGCGAGCTTGGCACGAAAACCATGCTGGCCCCAGGCATAGCCCTGATCGGCGGTGAGCACGACAAGGGTGTTGGCGAGTTGGCCGCTTTCTTCGAGGGCGGCGAGCACCCGGCCAATGCCCTCGTCGAGCGCGCGCACGGCCTGGTGGTACTGGCGCGACCACGACGACAGGCTGCGGCCGTTGTCGCGACTGGGATCATCGCCGACCTCACTGCCCATGGCCTTGTCGCTCAGCACCGGCTGGCCATCGGCGCCCTTTTGCCAGGCGGCGACCTTTTGCATGTAGCCGGGTTTGCCCGGGCGCGGCGGGTAGATGTCGGCCGGCGTGGCGACCTCGGCGCCGGGGTAATCGCCGAGATGGCGTTCGGCGGGCGTGTAGGGTGCGTGCACGCCGCCGTAGCAGAGCCAGAGGAACCAGGGCTTGTCGGCGGGGCGCTGGTTGCCGCGGATGTAGTCGATGGCCCAGTCGGTGTAGTTGTCGGTCGAGTAACCCTTGACCACGCGCGGTTGACCGCCGTCGAAGGCGATCAACTGGTCGTGGTAGTAATTGGGGGCGTTGTCGGGATGACGCGGACGGTTCCAGACGATCTGATGATCCCAGTCGCGCCCGAAGCCGGCGTCGTTGCCGGCATGCCACTTGCCGATCTGGGCGGTGTGATAGCCGTGGCGACGCAGTTCGGCCGGCCAGAAGCGGCACTGCGCCGGGTCATAGGTGGCGCCGGGGTAGGGCGGCGTCATGCGCATGGTGGCGACCCCGTGCTGGTGGCGGCCGGTGAGGAAGGTGGTGCGCGAGGGCATGCACCAGGTGCCGATGTAGGCATGGGTGAAGCGCACGCCGCGGGCGGCGAGTCGGTCCATGTGCGGAGTGCGCGCCCAGGATTCGGCACCCTCGTAGCAGGAGAGGGTGCGGTAGGAATGATCGTCGGTGTAGATGACCAGCAGGTTCGGTTTCGCCAGCGCCAGGGCGGGCGCGAACAGCAGGAGGGCAAGACGACAGACAAACATGGCGATGGGAACGTCGCGCAAGCGGGGCGATTTCAGCGAAGTCGCTGATTCCGTGGGTGGCCTGTTTTCTATCTGCCACGCTTGCTGCCCTCCAGATGCCGTGCAACCCTGATTCGTCTCCTCGCTGGCATGGATGCATTGAGATTCCTGCGGTCAGAGTTCTGCGCAAACCGAGATCGAATCATTGAAGATGAACACAAGTATCCACGTGCATGATGCTGTGATTACGGCGCTCTTGCAGAAGGGTGACTGGATGGAAATGCATCTGACAGCGGTCATTCATCAATCGCAAGGACGCCCGGGTATTGATGCAGGGTTTGCTTGGCGTCAGGATGCCAAGGTAAGCTTCTTGGGTGCGGATCCCATCACGCTGGCTTCGTTGCCTTCAGTGTGGCTGCTTGACGGAGTGTTTCGAGCCGGCAAGTCCGTTTGCCATGGCCTGATTCCAGTCCTTCAGGATTACAGCGCGCCGATCGAGCTTACGATGAAGTTTTCGTCGGAAGAAGGTGAGGATGCCGGAAGCGTGGTGATTGGCGCGCATGAACTGAGGGTTGAGTTGTCAGGAGAGATTTCATGCATTGGTGAGTTTGCTGGATTTGGATATCCAGACGATGAGCCTGTTTAGCAGGTAGGCGTTGCCTTGGCCGCCGGTGCGTGCTGTGGGACGGGGCTCGACGGCCTCAGGCCAGCAAGCCCTTGACCACATGGCCATGGACATCGGTGAGGCGGATGTCGCGGCCCTGGAAGCGGTGGGTGAGCCTTTCGTGATCAAAGCCGAGCAGGTGCAGCAGGGTGGCATTGAGATCGTGCACGTGCACGACGTCGCGCACGGCCTGGAAGCCGAGCTCGTCGCTCTCGCCATGGACATGGCCGCGGCGCACGCCGCCGCCGGCGATCCACAGGCTGAAGGCGCGGTTGTGATGGTCGCGACCGTCATTCCCGCCCTGCACCATGGGCGTGCGGCCGAACTCGCCGCCCCAGACGACGAGGGTGTCGTCGAGCAGGCCGCGCTGCTTCAAATCCTTGACCAGGGCGGCGCTGGCCTGGTCGGTGTCGCGGCAGTTGGCTTGGAGGGCCTTGGTGAGGTTGCCGTGCTGGTCCCAGGCCTCGTGGAAAAGCTGCACGAAGCGCACGCCGCGTTCGATGAGGCGACGGGCCAGCAGGCAGTTGCGCGCGTAACCCGGCGTGTGGACGTCCTTGATGCCGTACATCTCCAGCACATGCGCGGGTTCATTGGACAGGTCCATCAGTTCGGGCGCGCTGGTCTGCAGGCGGTAGGCCATTTCATAGGCCTCGATGCGCGCCGCCGTCTCGGGATCGGCAAAGGCGCCGAAGGACTGCTGGTTCAACTCGTGCAGGGCGTCGAGCGAGGCGCGCTGCGCCGGTTGATCGACGCCCTTCGGATTGGAGAGATAGAGCACGGCATCGCCGGTGGAGCGCAGCGGCACGCCGCCGAACTGGGTGGGCAGAAAACCCGCGCCGTAGTTGCTGGCGCCGCCGCTCGTGCCCTTGGCACTGGTCAGCACGACGTAGCCCGGCAGGTTCTCGCACTCGCTGCCGAGACCATACAATGTCCAGGCGCCGAAGCTTGGGCGACCGAACTGCTCGGAGCCGGTGTTCATGAGGATCTGGCCGGGCGCGTGGTTGACCGCGTTGGTCTGCATGGAGCGGATCAGGCAGATTTCGTCGGCGATCGAGCCGGTGTGTGGCAGGATTTCGCTGAGTTCCATGCCCGACTGGCCGTGGCGGTGGAAGGCGAATTTCGGGCCGAGCAGGGCGGAGTCGGGCTGGATGAAGGCGGCGCGGTAGTTCTTCAACAGTGCGGCCGGCGGCAGTTGGCCGTTGCGTTGCGTCAGCTCGGGCTTGGGGTCTAACAATTCCAGATGGCTGGGGGCGCCGGCCTGGAAGAGATAGATGACACGCTTGGCCTTCGGCGCGTGATGAGTGGCGCCACGCGATGCCGTGGCTGCGCCCGCTTCGCGCGCCAGCAGCGTGTGCGCCGCGATGCCGGCCAGGCCCAGGCCGCAGTCGCGCAGGAACCAGCGGCGCGAGGTGGGAGATGGCAGATGGGAGATCGGAGATGGGGAAGGGGGCATGGCGGTGCGGGGCAGATCGAAGTTCGAAGACGGAGAGAGCCTATCTCCCATCTTCCAAGTTCAGCTTTTGCTCAGGGTTTCATCGAGGTTCAGCAGCACGCGGGCGACGAGGGTCCAGGCGGCAAGTTCGTTGGGGGTGGCGTCGGCGGGCAGATCCTGCGGACGGGTGAGGTCGGAAAAGGCGATGTCGCCGGCCTTCAATTCGCCGCCGCGCAGGCGGGCGCGGTGCTGGTCGAGCAGGCGCAGCACGGTGCCGGTTTCCGCGGCGGTGGCGGGGCGACTCGTGCACAGGCGCCAGGCATGTTGGATGCGGGTTTCGTCGCTGGCTCCGCCCTCGCGAACGATGCGTTGTGCCATGGCCTGGGCGGCTTCAACAAAGAGGGTTTCATTGAGGCTGGTCAGCGCGGCGAGCGGGGTGTTCGAGCGGGTGCGGCGCACGCAGGCGAAGTCGCCATTGGGCGCGTCGAAGGCCTGCAGCACCGGGTCGGGCATGGAGCGCTTGCGGAAGTGGTAGAGGCTGCGCCGGTAGCGCTGGGCATCCGTGGGCGGCAGCCAGTAGTCGGGCGGGTTGTAGTTGTAGTCGAGCACGCTCTGCGGCACGGGCGGGTAGATGCTCGGGCCGCCGATCTGCTCATGCAGCAGGCCGGAGACGGCGAGGGCGATGTCGCGCACGGTTTCGGCATCGGCTCGAAAGCGCGGCCCGCGGGCCAGCAGGCGGTTGTTGGGATCCTTCTCGCGCAGTTCGGCCGTGACCACCGAACTCTGTCGGTACACGGAGCTGGTGAGGATCGTGCGCAGCAGGCGCTTTTGACTCCAGCCCTGAGCCATGAAATCCAGGGCGAGCCGGTCGAGCAGGGCCTGATGCTCCGGTGGCGGCGCGCGCGTACCGAAGTCTTCCGCAGTCTCGACCAGGCCGGCGCCGAAGAGGCTCTGCCAGACACGGTTGACGGCGACGCGGGCGGTCAGCGGTGAGTTTGGATCGACCAGCCACCGGGCGAAGGCGAGTCGGTCAGGCGAGGCCTTTTCCGGCAGCGGGTGCAGGGCCGCAGGCACATGTGCCGGCACGGCATGCTTGGGCTGGTTCCAGACGCCGCGATCCAGTAGGTGGGTCGGGCGTGCATCCTGCGGCGGGCGTTCGACGAGATGCAGCACGGAGGTTTTGCCCTCCGCCGGCCAGGTCTTCCTCAGGGCCTCGGCCTCGGCGTTGAGGGCCTTGGCGACCGGCAGGGTGCGCCGCCAGGCATCGAAAACGCTGGCCTGCTGCTCGGCACTGCGTTGCTCGGTCGGGATCGCCAGCGCAAGCTGGGCGGCGTGATCGACGGCGGGTGTTTTCGGTGCCGGACTGCGCGTGGTGGCGAGGCGCATGCGGCCGAGCATGGCGATGGCGCGCTGGCCGCGGCCATTGCCGTCGCCGCTGTGGTTCATGCGCACGGTGAGACGCAACTGCGTGCCGGCGGGAGCGGTGAGCGGTTCGGCGAACTGGACGACGGCGACCGAGGGTGCGTTGCGCCGGCCCGGGCCGCGGTCGGCACGCCATGCGGTCTGGTTGTCGCCGTCGATCAGGAAGGCAACCGGCCCAACCCGGCGCTCACGGTTGGCATCGGCCTTGGTCTGCCACTCGGGTTCGATGCGGTGGTCGGGCTCGGAGAAATCGGCCGTGGCATTTTGCAGCGTCACTTTCTGCCAGTCCTTGTCGCCCGGCTTCTGCACGTGGCATTCCAGTTCGGTGATGGCCCAGACGCCATGGCGACTGTGGCCCGGGCCGCCGTGGGGCAGGTCGCGGTGCGTCAGGGCCTCCAGACGCAGGCCGGTCAGGCCATCGAGCGCGGGTTCGGCAAAGATCAGATGGTCGCTGCTGGAGGAAGGGTGGCCAAGGGTGAGGATGGATTCGTCGGCGAGGCGGGTTGGATGGTTGAGGCCACTCACCGTCATCAGCTTCTTCGGCGGCAGCGTTGTCCACTCGGCCTGCTGGGCGGCGACACTCTTCTCCCAGGCGGCGAGCCGGGTCGGCCAGTCGGGTAGTTGCTTTTTCAAGCGCTCGCGCACGCCGCTCAGCCCGGCCTGCACCTTGGCGATGGCCTTCTGTTGGGCCTCGTCATACACCCAGGACTGCGCCTCGTGGGTGTTGTTGAGGAAGGCGAAGAGGCCGAAGTACTCGTCGTGGGTGATCGGATCGAACTTGTGAGTGTGGCACTGCGCGCACTGCAGGGTGAGGCCGAGCACCGCCTTGCCAAGGCAGTCCATGCGGTCGAACACACCCTCAATGCGGAATTGCTCGGGCACGATGGCGCCCTCCTCGTTGACCATGCCGTTGCGCAGAAAACCGGTGGCGATGAGCGACTCCTGACCGGCATCCGGCAGCAGGTCGCCGGCGACCTGTTCCACGATGAAGCGATCATAGGGCAGGTCACGGTTGAGGGCACCGATCACCCAGTCGCGCCAGGCCCACTGCTCGCGCGGCAGATCCTTTTCGTAGCCGTTGCTGTCGGCGTAGCGCGCCGCATCGAGCCAGACACGCGCCCATTTCTCGCCGTAGCGGGGGCTTTGCAAAAGGGTGTCGACCGTTTGCTCGACCGCTGCCTGCAGACCGCTGGCCTGCGCGCGGGCCTCGAAATCCGCGACCTCGGCCGGGGTCGGTGGCAGTCCGCCGACATCGAGCCAGAGGCGACGCGCCAGCAGGGCGGGTTCGGCGGGAGGCGAAAGCTTCAGGCTGGCCTGGGCCAGGCGTTTCTCCACCAGGGCGTCGACCGGGTGGGCTTGGCTGTCCGTCCCAGCCGCTTCGGCTTTCGGCTTTTCAAACGCCCAGTGACCGGCATAAACCGCCCCCTCGGCAATCCAGCGTTTCAGCAGTTCAATCTGCGCCGCGTTGACCGGCTTCTTGGCCTTCGGCGGCGGCATGAGTTCGTCGCTGTCATGGGTCGTCAGCCGGGCGATGAGCGGACTCTTCTCCGGCTGGCCCGGCACGAGGGCGGGTCCGTCGCTTTTGCCGCCCTGCAGCGCGGCCTCGCGCAGGTCCAGCCTCAGGCCGCCCTTGCGGGTTTCGGCATCGACGCCGTGGCAGTGGTAGCAGTGCTCGGCGAGCAGGGGCTGCACTTCGCGGAGGAAATCCACCGCGGCCGGCGCGGCGGCGGGCAGGCAGGTGAGCAGAAGGCAGAGACGGGTAGGGGGCATGATAAACTCCCCTTAGCTACGCCCGGCATTGCTGGATTTTCCCGCAATTCGGTTGTCGGATTCGGCAAGTCGCCAAGCAGCCCCCAAACGGTTGGCGGCCTTTTCGCAAGATGTGGGTTCGGGGTTTCGTTAATTGGTCCGACCACCTGATGAACCTGCCATGACTCTCGCCACCCTTGCCCGCCCGCCGTCCCTGGTGGATACCGTCTGCGAACGCCTGGCCGATCTCGCCCGCCAGGAGCCGGATGGCGATCGCCTGCCGACCGAGCGCGAGCTTGCCAGCCGACTGGGCGTGAGTCGCAGCGTGGTGCGCGAGGCGGCCCAGCGGCTGGAACTGCAGGGCTTGATTGAGATCCGCCAGGGCAGCGGCATGAAGGTGGTGGACAAGCTGCACAAGCCGCTGAACAGCGCCCTCAATCTGCTGGTGCCCGATGAAAAGCAGCGCCTCGTGCACCTCACGGAGGTGCGTCTGGCACTGGAACCAGAGAACGCCCGCCTGGCGGCCGAGCGCGCCACGTCCGCCCAGTTGCGCGAGCTGCGCCGCGCCCATGAGCAATTGCAACTGGCCCGCGGCTTCAAGGATCAGGTGGGGGCTGACATGGACTTCCATCGCCTGCTTGCCGAGGCCTCGGGCAATCCGATCTCGGCCCTGCTCATGCAGTCGCTTTCTGAACTCCTGCAGGCCAGCCTCGCCCACGGTTACCGGCGCGTGACCCCCGACCTCGCCATCCGCCAGCACGGCGCCCTGCTGGTCGCCTTGGAAAAGCGCGACCCGGCCGCCGCCGCCCGCGCCATGCATCGCCACCTGCTCTCCGCCCGCACCGACCTCGGTCTCGAATCCGCCCGCTGATCCCGCCATGAATGCCGATCTTTCCCGCCGCCACTTCCTCGGCCAGATGAGCACCGGCCTCACCGGCGTGGCCCTGTCGCGCTTGTTCGCCGCCGAGGCCGCCGCTCCGCGCCGCGGATCGCATTTTGCCCCGAGGGCCAAACAGGTGCTGCAGATCTTTTGTCCCGGAGCCGCCTCGCACGTCGATCTCTGGGACCACAAGCCGATGCTGGAAAAGTACGACGGCACCCCGCTGCCGGGCGAGCAGAACCTGGTCAGCTTCCAGGGCAAGAATGGCAACCTCATGAAATCGCCCTGGCCCTTCAAGCCTGCGGGGCAGAGCGGCAAGAAGATTTCCTCCATGCTGCCCCACATGGCGCGGCATGTCGACGACATGGCCTTCATTCATTCGATGAGCTCGAAGACCAACACCCATGGTCCGGGCTGCATCAACATGAACTCCTGTTTCACCCGCGAGGGGTTTCCCTCCGCCGGTTCCTGGGTCAGCTACGCGCTCGGCAGCCTGAACGACAACCTGCCCACCTACGTGGCCATTCAGGACCTGCGCGGCGAACCGCCCAATGGCAAGGCCAACTGGTCGAACGGCTTCCTGCCGGCGCAGTATCAGGCGGTCGCCATGGCCGCCCAGCAGCCGCTGCGCAACCTGGCCCGCCCGGCCGGCATCGATGTGGCGGAGGAGGCGGCCACACGCGATTTTTTGCGCGGCTTGAACCGCGCGCACGCGGCGGCCCGGCCGGGCGACAGCGAACTTGCCGCGCGTCTCGCGGCTTACGAGATGGCGGCGCGCATGCAACTCACCGCACCGGAGGTGAGCGACCTGTCCGCCGAGCCAGAACATGTTCACGAACTCTACGGCACCGGCGATGCCAACACGCTGAAGGCGGCTTACGCGCGCAACTGCCTGCTGGCACGTCGCTTCCTTGAACAGGGCGTGCGTTACGTCTCGCTGTACTGCGCCTCGCGCGCCAGCGCCGTCGACGGCCTGCTCAACTGGGATGCGCACAAGACGCTCAAGGCCGACTACGAACGCCACTGCCCGATCTTCGATCAGCCGACCGCGGCTCTGCTGACCGACCTCAAGCAGCGCGGCATGCTCGATGATGTGCTGGTGATCTGGTGCACCGAGTTTGGTCGTATGCCCACCCATCAGGAGGGCACCAGCGGCCGCGACCACAATCCCGACGCCTTCACCACCTGGATGATGGGCGCCGGCATCCAGGGCGGTGTCAGTTATGGCGAAACCGACGAGTTCGGTCGCCGCGCCGCGGTCGATGTGGCTTCAGTCTATGACTTCTACGCCACCGTGCTGCACCTGCTCGGCCTCGATCACGAGAAGCTGACCTACTACCACAACGGCACCAAGCGCCGGCTCACCGATGTGCATGGGCATGTCATCGACAGAATTCTGGCATGAGGGGGTGTGAATATCCAATCTCGAACAAGGAATGATGAATCTCGAAGGATGAAAACATCACCGAATCCGTCACCCCAGCCTGGCCAGTTGCATCCGCACCGGAGTCGCCTTCATCAGTTGGTTCTCCTTGGCGTTTGGCTGCTCTCCACCCTCGTCCTTGCGCCTGCCTGCTTCGCCGCGGATGAGGGCATCGCTTTCTTTGAGCAGAAGATCCGGCCGGTGCTGGTGGAGCAGTGTTACTCCTGCCACAGCGCGGAGGCGAAGAAGCTCAAGGGCAACCTCTATCTGGACAGCCGGGCCGGCTGGCAGAAGGGCGGCGACAGCGGTGAGCCGGCAATCCTGCCTGGCAAGCCCGACGAAAGCCTGCTCATCCGCACGATGCGCCATGAGGAGGAGGATCTGGAGATGCCACCGAAAGAACCCAAGCTGCGCGATTCGGTCATCGCGGATTTTGTCGCCTGGGTGCAGATGGGCGCGCCGGATCCGCGCGATGGCCAGCCGCTGGCGGTCAACCGTGGCGACAAGACCTGGTGGTCGCTGCAGCCTTTGCAGGATTTCACATCTCAGATTTCAGATTTCAAATCTGGTAAGCCACTTTCGATCGACAACTTCATCGAGGCGAAGCTCAAGGAGAAGGGGCTGACCCTCAATCTGCCGGCCGATCCGCGCGCGCTGATCCGTCGCCTGACCTACGACCTGCACGGCCTGCCGCCGACCGTGGAGGAGGTGGAGGCGTTTGCAGCCGAATCCATCCGCAGTCCGCAATCCGCCATCCGTAATCTCATCGACCGCCTTCTCGCCAGTCCGCGCTATGGCGAGCGCTACGGCCGCCACTGGCTGGATGTCATCCGCTTTGGCGAATCGAACGGCTTCGAGCGCAACTTCATCATCGATGATCTCTGGCCCTTCCGCGACTACGTCATCCGCTCGAGCAACGACGACAAGCCCTTCGACCGCTTCATCACCGAGCATCTCGCCGGTGATGTCATTGGCAGGGACGATCCCGCGGTCGAGGTGGGCAGCGCCTTCCTGGTAGCCGGGCCTTATGACGATGTCGGCAATCAGGATCCGGTGGCGCAGGCGAACATCCGCGCGGCGACCCTCGACGACATGGTGACCGCCACCGGCGGCGCCTTCCTCGGTCTCACGGTCAACTGCGCGCGCTGCCACGATCACAAGTTCGACCCCATGCCTGCCGAGGATTATTACCGGATGAAATCGGCCTTTGAAGGGGTCAAGCATGGCCGCCGCGTGTTGACCACGGCCGCGGCGCGGCAGGCGCATCAGCAGGCCTTGGCGCCCTTGAATGCAGAGCTGGCCCGACTCCAGGCCGAGCAGGCGGCACTGGAAAAGGCCATCGCCCAGCGCGCCAAGACGGCCTTGGCTGGACTGAAGCATGAGCGACCGAAAGTCGATCCGCACGGCACCGAAGAATCCTTCGCGCCGGTGCAGGCCCGGCATCTGCGTTTTGTCATCGAGAGCTTCACCAGCGATTACCAGGGCGGCAATGTCCGGCGCGGCGGCGGCAAGCTGACGGAGTTTGAAGTCTTCGACACGAACGGTCGCAATGTCGCCCTGGCGACCCATGGCACGAAAGCCGAGGGTGCGAGGTCGGCGGTGGCCGAGGATTTTCCCGAAGCCTATGGCCCGCAGTACTGCATTGACGGCAAGCTCGGCGAGGCCTGGTTCATCGGCAATCCACCGGTGCTGACCCTGACCTTTGCGCAACCGGAAACGATTGAGCGCATCCGCTTCGTCAATGCGCGCGGCGAACGCGGCACCGACGAGAGCAAGGTGCGCGGGGCGACACCGACCGAGTATGAGGTGCAGGTTTCCCTGGATGGCGAAACCTGGACGACCGTCGCCAGCGAGGCGGGGCGCGAGCCCTTCAGCCCCGGACATGCCCTGGCCCTGGCGCGTGCCACGGTCATCACCGAGGCGGAACAGACGCAGCTCAACGCACTGGCCAAACAGTCGGCTTCCGTGCAGGCGCAGATCAACCGTCTGCCCAAGCTGCCTCAAGTCTGGGCCGGTCTGTTCAGTCAACCGAAGGAAGCCACCCGCCTGCACAAGGGCGGCGACCCGATGAAGCCGGGCGACATCGTGGTGCCGGCCAGCCTGAGTGTGCTCAGCGAGGTGACCCCGGCCTACGCGCTGCCGGCCGATGCGCCCGAAGGCGAGCGTCGCCTGGCCCTGGCCAAGTGGATCACTCAGGACAATCCGCTCACCGCGCGCGTGCTCGCCAATCGCGTCTGGCAATGGCACTTCGGCACGGGTCTGGTCGATACACCGAGCGACTTCGGTTTCCTCGGCAGTCGGCCCACGCATCCCGAGTTGCTCGACTACCTCGCGCAGCGTCTCATCGCGCAGGGCTGGCGATTGAAGGACCTGCACCGCGAGATCCTGCTGTCGCGCACCTATCAGCAGAGCGCCGCGCATCGGGCCGATGGCGCGGCCGCCGATGCCGCAAGTCGCCTGCTTTGGCGTTTCCCGCCGCGGCGGCTGAGTGCCGAGGAACTGCGCGACACGATGCTGGCGGTGGCCGGCAAGCTGCAGCTTGAGCCCATGGGCGGCCCGGGCTTCCGGCTCTACAAGTTCACCCAGAACAACGTCTGCACCTACTTCCCGCTCGATCAGCACGGACCGGAAACCTACCGCCGCGCGGTGTATCATCAAAACGCCCGCGCCAGCGTGGTCGATCTGCTCACCGACTTCGACTTTCCCGACATCGCCTTCGCCGCGCCGGTGCGCGCCAACACGACGACACCGCTGCAGGCGCTGACCCTGTTCAACCATCGCTTCACCCTCGACATGGCAACGGCCCTCGCCGAGCGCCTCAAGCCCGACGATGCGGTGGGCTCGGCCTATCGGCTAACCTTCCAGCGCGCGCCGACCCCGGCCGAGCGCGCCGCTGCCGAAGCCTTGGTGGCAAAGCATGGTCGCCAGGCTCTCTGCCGGGCACTGCTCAATGCCAACGAGCTGCTCTTTCTCGACTGACTCGCTGTCCGCTCAGACGCGCAGAAAGCGACCCGTGCGGCTGTCCGGGTTGTGCTGGATGTCTTCCGGCGTGCCGCTGGCGATCAATCGACCGCCCTCGCTGCCGCCACCGGGGCCGAGATCAAGCAC
Organism: Verrucomicrobiota bacterium; assembly: GCA_023428335.1. GTDB lineage: Bacteria > Verrucomicrobiota > Verrucomicrobiia > Verrucomicrobiales > Verrucomicrobiaceae > Prosthecobacter. The sequence continues at coordinate 11,823 of JAEYYS010000091.1, forward strand.
CCAGTCGGCGCAGCGAATGACATCGGGGTGATGCTCAATGACGATGAGCGTGTTGCCCGCATCGCGCAGGCGGAACAGCACCTGCAGCAGCGTTTGGATGTCGGCAAAGTGCAGGCCCGTGGTGGGTTCATCGAGCAGGTACAACGTCCGTCCCGTGGCGCGCTTGGCCAGTTCGGCGGCCAGCTTGATGCGCTGGGCCTCGCCGCCGGAGAGGGTGTTGGCCGACTGACCCAGACGCAGGTAGCCGAGCCCGCATTCCTCCAGCGTCTGCAGCTTGGCGGCAATGTGGCTGGCGCGACCGAAGAAGCGCGCGGCCTCGCTGATCGTCATCTCCAGCACCTCGGCAATGTGGCGTCCCTTGAAGGTGACCTCGAGCGTCTCGGCATTGTAGCGTTTGCCGCCGCACTGGTCGCAGGTCACATAGACATCGGCGAGGAAGTGCATGTCGATGCGGATCTGGCCGTCGCCCTGGCATTTCTCGCAGCGGCCGCCGGGCGTGTTGAAGCTGAAGCGCCCCGCCTCGTAGCCGCGCACGCGTGCCATCGGCAGTTGCGCGAAAAGTTCGCGGATGGCGGTGAAGGCACCGGTGTAGGTGGCCGGATTGCTGCGCGGGCTGCGGCCGATGGGCGATTGATCGACGACGACCACCTTGTCGAAGTGTTCCATGCCGGTGATGGAGCGGTGGCGGCCGGGCTCGTCCTTGGCGCGATAGAAATGCCGCATCAAGGCGCGCATCAGCACGCGGTTGACGAGCGTGGACTTGCCACTGCCCGAGGGACCGGTGACGACGCTGAAGCGACCGACAGGAAACGTGGCGGTGACGTCCTGCAGGTTGTGCTCGGCCGCGCCATGCACGGTCAGCACCTCGCCATCGAGGCCGAGTTCCGTCTGACGCACGAGCGGTCGCGCCGGCGGTGCAATGCGCAATCGCTCGGCCAGATAGGCGCCGGTCAGGCTGTCGGTGTTGGCGGCG
>JAEYYS010000108.1 GCA_023428335.1 Verrucomicrobiota bacterium
CGGCCGCCTCGGCGGGAGCCTCCGCGATGAGCAGGCCGAAGACGGCCTCCTTGAGCAGGCGCACACTTTCGAGGTAGCCGGCCTCGGCCGGGCAGAACTGCAGACTGAGACTGCCGAGGCGGTCCTCCAGCCCGCGCAGCCGGGTCTCTGTGGCGGGGCTGGTGCAGATGGCGAGGATCCTGCAGGCGGGCACCGGCGGGGCGGGGGAGCGGCAGGAAGTCGGCGTCATCTTCGCGTGAACTTAAGAATACATCGGAACCGATGATTTGTCACTGCCTTTCTCCAGGCCCGCTGGCACAAGGCTCGCGCGCGGTGGATTAACGGATTTTCTGGTCGGGCAGCTCGGATTTAATGCCTTCGTCGAGCGGCATGCGATCGGCACCTTCGGGCAGGCCGGCCGCGGTCATCAGGCGGGCGAGTTCGGCCTTCAGTTCGGCGACGACTCCGGCGTATTTGGGGTTGGCGATGAGGTTGTGGCGTTCCTCGGGGTCGAACTCGATGTTGTACAGTTCGGCCTGGTGGCGGTCCGGCTTGCCATCGCCATGCGGGTAATGGATGTACTTCCAGGACTCGGTGCGCACCCCGCGGACGTTGGGGGTGTAGGGGAACTGCTTCTCGTAGTTGTAGTGGTAGAACCAGCTCTTGCGCCAGTCGGGGTCGCCCGACTGAACCAGCCTGACCCAGGAGCGGCCGTGGCTGTCGTCGAGCGCGGGCGCCTGGCAGAGCTCGAGCAGGCTTGGGGCGATGTCGAGGGTGAGCACCTGTTGCTCGACCACCTTCGGTTGATCGACCGGGGTCAGGCCCGGATAGCGCACCACCAGCGGGATGCGGATGCTCGGCTCGTGCATGGTGCGCTTGTCGACCATGCCGTGCTCGCCGTTGAGGATGCCGTTGTCGGCCATGAAGACGATGAGGGTGTTGTCGAGCTCACCGCGCTGCTTGAGCCGCTCATAGAGGCGGCCGACGCTGTCGTCGACCGAGAGCAGGGTGCCCCAGTAGGCGCGCGTCATCGCCTCGAAATCCTTGACGGCCTCCGGCCGGTCGTCGGGGAACTGCTTGCGCCAGTCGAACAGCGGTCCGTAGATGCCGTGCCAGGTGCGCAGGCGGTCGGTGATCCACTTGGGTTTGTCGTCGAGCCGGAAGGCCGATTCGGGGTAGGGGATGCGCACGCCCTCAAAGCTTTTTTCATACTTCGGTTCGGGGTAATAAAAGCTGTGCGGCGCCTTGTGACCGACGAACAGGCACCAGGGCTTGTCGCCGCGCTCACGCTCAAGCCACTGTTCGGCCATGTCGGTGACCACGTGGGTGTAATAGCCCTTGATCACCTCGCGCTTCGTGCCGTTGAGGTTGAACTCGGTGTCGAAGTAGCTGCCCTGACCCTTGTGGGTGACGAACCAGTTGAAGCCGGGGCGCGGTTCGTCGTTGTTCTCGCCCATGTGCCATTTGCCGATGTAGGCGGTGTCATAGCCCTGCTCCTGCAGGACCATGGGGAAGCTTTTGAAGCCCTTCGGATACTCGGTGAAGTTGTCGACCACGCCGTGCTTGTGGGCATACAGGCCGCTGAGGATGCTGGCGCGACTCGGCGAGCAGAGGGAGGTCGTGCAGAAGGTGTTGCGGAAGTGCACGCCCTCGCGACCGAGGCGGTCGATGTTCGGTGTTTTCAGGTGCCGGCTGCCGCCCAGTCCGAAGGCGTCCCAACGCTGGTCGTCGGTCAGGATGAAAAGCACGTTGGGCCGCGGCGCGGCGGCAGCAGGCAGGACCGCGCCGAGGGCGCAGACGGCGGACAGCAGGAGGCAGGGCAGTCGGTGCATGGTCGCCTAAACGCATGGCTTTGACGGTCTTTGCAACCCGCTTTTTTGTCCGGTCACGCAAGCCCGCCATTGCAAGCCGGCGGACGCGGCGGATGCTGGCGGACCCGCATGATCGCCAAGCTTTTCCGCCTCTGCCTGTTCGTTGCCGCCTGCGCCCGCGCCGAAGAGCTGCAACTGCCCGACCTCGATTCGAAGCTGCACGCGCCGCTGACGGCCGAGGCACGGCCGGCGGTGATTTTCTTTGTCTCGCCGTTCTGTCCGACGGTGCGCTCCTTCATGCCCGAGATTCTGGCCATTGCCGGGGCGCATGCCGAGCAGGCGCGCTTTTATCTGGTGCATTCGGATCCCGCCGTCACGCCCGAGATCGCCCTGCAGCATGCCGATCTCTTTCAGGTGAAGCTGCCGGTGCTGCTCGACCGCGAGCAAAAGCTCGCCGTGCACGCCGGGGCGCGCGTTACGCCCGAGGCGGTGCTGGTGGTTGGCGGCGAGGTGCGTTACCGCGGCCGCATCAACGATCTCTACCTCGGACCGACGAAGCGACAGCGCGCCGCGACCACGCGTGACCTGCGCGATGCCCTTGAGGCCGTGTTGGCGGGGCGGCCAGTGCCGGAACCGCAGCCGGCGGCGCAGGGCTGCAAGATCAGCGGCCTGCCGACGCCATGAAACGGCGCGACCTGCTCGCCGCTGGATCCGCGGCCCTGCTGGCGCCGCTGGCGGGCTGCCGGCGGATCCCGCAGGCCGGGCTGCATGCATCCGCGATGCTGGACGGTGGCTGGCGCGCCAGCGAGTTGGTGGCTGATGCCCTGGCCCGCATCGCCACCTGTGAGCGAAGGGTGCCGGAGCTGCGTGCCGTGGTGGAAGTGAACCCCGAGGCGGAAGCCCTGGCCCGCGCGCTCGATGCCGCCGCGGTTCGCGGAACGCTGCAGGGTGTGCCGGTGCTGCTCAAGGACAACATCGACACGGCCGACCGCATGCGCACGACCGCGGGCTCGCTGGCCCTGCTCGATGCACCTGTGCCGGATCGTGATGCCGAAGTCGCGGCCCGCCTGCGCGCGGCGGGAGCGGTTCTGCTCGGCAAGACCAACCTCAGCGAGTGGGCCAACCTGCGCTCACCCCATTCCACCAGCGGCTGGAGCGCACGCGGCGGCCTGACTCGCAATCCGCACGATCTGCGCCGCAGCGCCAGCGGCTCCAGTTCGGGTTCTGCGGCGGCGGTGGCTGCCGGCCTGGTGCCGGCCGCACTTGGCACGGAAACCAATGGTTCAATCGTCAGCCCGGCCGCCTGTTGCGGCATCGTCGGTCTGAAGCCCACTGTCGGTCTGGTCAGCCGCGCCGGCATCATCCCGCTCAGCCGCTGGCAGGACACGGCCGGGCCAATGACTCGCACGGTGCGCGACGCCGCCCTGCTGTTGAATGCCCTGGCCGGCAGCGATCCTCGCGATCCGTTCACGGCCGAGGCCGACGAGCGGCGAACGGTTGATTACACGGTTGGTTGCGCGGCCGGAGCCCTGCGTGGCGTGCGGCTCGGTGTGGTGCGTTCGCTCTGTGGTCGCGAACCGCGCGTGCTGGCCGTGTTTGAGCGCGCTCTTGAGGTGTTGCGCGGAGCGGGTGCGGTGCTGGTCGACAACGTGGAGATCCCCCGTCAGCGCGAGTCCGCGGGCCTGGCCTGGCTGGCGCTGCTGACCGAGTTTCGCGGCGACTTGAACGCCTACCTGGAAGTGCGGGACGGTCGCGTGCGCTCGCTGGCGGAACTGATCGCCTTCAATGCCTCCCATGCCGACCGTGAAATGCCGCATTTTGGCCAGGAGTTCTTCGTGGAGGCGGAGGCGCGGGCCGGTCGGGAGGGCGAGGCCGATGCGGCGCGGCAACGGGCGCGCGATTTGGCTGGAGCGCAGGGCATCGCTGCCGCCCTGCAGACGCATCGCCTCGACGCCCTCGTCTGTGCCACCAATGATCCGGCAACCCTGATTCGCCTCGACGGCGGCGATCGCGGGGGACGCACCGCCTCCACTCCGGCCGCCATCGCCGGCTGGCCGCATCTGACCGTGCCCATGGGGGCCGTCGAGGGACTGCCGGTCGGGCTGTCGTTCTTCGGCGAGGCCTGGTCGGAGGCGCGCCTGCTGGCCTTCGGCCACGCCTTCGAGTGCGCCGCCGGGGTGTTCATGGAACCCGCCTTTGCCGGCCTGGAGAAAATCTGACTTTGCATCGCAAAGTTCTTGTTGCGGGCTTTTACTTTTTGTCGCAAAGTGAATCCATGAGCCACCAAGCCGACGCCCTTGAGCATCTGCGTGTCATCCGTTCACTGATGGAGCAGGCCCACGTCTACCGTGCCATCTCGGCGCCCGCCGCCCTTGCCGGCGGACTGGCCGCCCTCGGACTGTCGCTCTGGCAGTGGCGTGCAGGCAGCGCCCTGCAGGAGGCCGCCAGCCCGCTGGCCTTTGCGATTCCCTGGCTGGTGCTGCTGGTCCTGGTCTCGGCCTTCAACACGTTGCTGCTTTGGCGTGAGGCGAGTCGCTGCGGCCGCCCCCTGGTTTCGCCCGGCATGCGCGCCGCCCTGCGCGCCCTGTGTCCGCCGCTGCTGGTGGGCGGTGTGCTCGGCCTCGGTCTGATGCTGCACTTTCACAATCTGACGCTCGGTGCCCTGGTCTGGGTGCTCTGCCACGGCCTGGCCCTGCTTGCCACTGCCAGCTTTTCACCGCGCTCACTGGTGCGGCTGGGTTGGGGTTTTGTCGCCGCCGGCCTGACCCTGTTCCTGGCTTGGGCGGGCAACGATCAGGTGCGCCAGCTGCCCTCCGACGAGGCGCCAGCGGCCGTTGTTCTCGGCCTGACCTTCGGCCTGCTGCATGTGGCCTATGCGGTCGCCGTCTTCCTCAGTCGCCCCACCGATCCGGACGCCCATGATTGATTTCAGCCAGCTCGACAAGACGATCCACGAGAAGGGCCGGCTGTCGATCATGACCCTGCTGGCCGGTCGCGGCGACTGGGCCTTCCAGGATCTCAAGGCCGAGCTCGGCATGAGCGACGGCAACCTGATCACGCACCTGCGCACGCTGGCCGCCGCGGGGTACGTGCTCGAGCACCGCGATGAAAGCGGCAGCCGGCCGCGCACGAGTTATCGGCTGAGTGCCGCGGGTCGGCGCGCCTTCACGGCCTACCTTGACCTGCTCGAACAGATCGTTCGTTCCTCGCGACCCTGAGAAGGTTTTTTGCCTTTAAGCTTTGCATGGCAAAGTGAAATTCAACCCCAGCAACACACACCTCATGAACCTGCATCTCGCCCGTCATTACGGCATGTGCTTCGGCGTCCGTGACGCCCTGCGCGCCACCCACGCCGCCGCCGCCCTTGAGCCTGTCACCGTGCTCGGCCAGCTCGTCCACAATCCTGTCGTCGACCGCCACCTCGCCGCCGCCGGTGTGCGTCCCGGACGGCTCGATGCCCCGGCGAGCACCCAGCGTGTGGTCATCACCGCCCACGGCATCTCGGACGCCGAGCGCGGGCGCTGGCAGGCGGCGGGACATGCGCTCACCGACACCACCTGTCCGCTGGTGCGCAAGGCCCATGAAGCCCTGGCCCTGCTGGTCGCCGAAGGCTGTCATCCGGTGGTCATCGGCCAGCCCGGTCACGCCGAGGTACGCGGCCTGATCGGTGATCATCCGGGTGCCTGTGTGATCGACTCGGCAGCCGACCTGACCGCACTGCCGCATGGGATCGCCCGTTTCGGCGTGGTGGCGCAGACGACCCAGCCGCTCGAACGCGTGCTGGGTTTGCTTGATGTCCTCAAACGGGCGCGGCCGGCGGCGGAGGTGCGTTTCATGGACACCGTCTGCCGACCGACCAAGCAGCGCCAGGCCGCGCTCGAGGAGCTGGCGACCCAGTGTCAGGCGGTTGTGGTGGTGGGTGGCCGCAACAGCAACAACACGCGCCAACTGGCCGACAAGGCGCGTGCGCTTGGCCTGCGGGTCTTCGCCGTCGAGACCGCTGCCGAACTGCAACCGGAAGCCTTCACCGGCCTGCGCGAGGTGGGTGTCACC